>NZ_JBVIRY010000019.1:0-171873 GCF_055575795.1 Kitasatospora sp. NPDC034023 | reverse complement strand
TCCGACAGGAGGCCGTCCACGCCCTCCCGGTCCGTGGTGTGGTCGTCCGCGAAACGACGGTCACCCGTCGCGTCCGGCACGTACTTCACACAGACGACGATCCTCAAGCTCATGAGTGGTTCTCCTGTCACGGGTGCACGGGTGCACTGGATCCATGGCCTCAGTCATGCCGAGGGTACTGAGTGCCAAGTCCGGCCCGGCCGCGACCCGCGCGCCGCGGGCGCCACCTGGACCGGCATACCGTGTCGGCTCTCTTCGACTGGCGTCAGAGGCTCCATCGAGAGAATACGGCACTCAGTACCCCTCGTAAAGGAACTCAGTACCCTTCCCGGTGCCCGGGGGCCCGCGGCCCGTCCTCGCCCTGGGCCGTACCGCCCAGGGCGACGGCGGCCTCCCCGGTGTAGACGCGGAAGGTGAGGGACTCCTGCAGGTAGAGCCGGATCGTTTCGGCGTCGTGGGAGAGGTAGCCGACGGAGACGTCCTGGCCGAGGAAGAGTTCGAAGTCGCCGCCGCGGGTCGAGACCAGGAAGGCGCCCTCGATGGCGGGGGCCCAGATGATGTCGCCGTCGAGGAGGCGGGCCAGGTGGTTGTGGACGGGGTAGCCGTGGTCGCTGGTCTCGTTGACGGCGGTGAAGGCGTCGGCGCCGAGGAGCAGCGAGTACGGACCGCCCACGCCGGCCAGGCGCAGCGCCGTGAGGGCGCGGCTGACCGCCTCGGGGTACTCGCGGACGTCCTCCGGGAGGGGGACCGGGGGGTTGCCGGAGGCGGCTCGGATGCCGTCGACCGCGGCGGCGCGGTAGCCCTCGAAGACGGTCCGGTCCTCGGCCAGGGCGAGCGTGCGGGCGGCGTCCTTGACGGGCTGCCAGTCGGAGTCGCGGGAGCCGCGCTCGACGTCGTCCACGGCCTCCCGGCGGACGGTGAAGGGGACGCGCAGCTCCACCACCGGCCGGCTGGCGCGCGCGTGCGCCTGGACGCCGTCCGCCGGCGGTTCGATACCGGTCAGGTGGCCGGTGCCGACGGCGGCGAAGCCGGTGCCCTCGGGGCCGGTCAGGTCGACCACCCGGCGGCCGGCGATGTGCAGTTTGAAGGTCTGGCGGGCCTCCTCCTCGATCTCCTCCCAGGCGGCGGCGGAGACGGGGGCGAGGTCCCGGTGGAGGTTGTTCATGCGCGGGGTCCTGTTCGGGGGGTCTGCTTGAGGCTGCCGATGCCCAGCGAGCCGTCGGCCGGAGGGTCCGCGGGTACCGGCGGCGGAGACGTGAGTGGAGACGGCGGCAGAGACGTGAGCGCAGACGTGAGCGGGGACGGAAGCGGGGGCGGCGAGTCGAGGAAGTCCGCGGTCGGGACGAAGAACAGCGAGCCGGTGACGGCGGTGGAGAAGTCGAGCAGCCGGTCGGTGGTGCCGGGCGGGTTGCCGACGAACATGTTGCGCAGCATCTCCTCGGTCACCCCGGGGTCGCGCGCGTAGCCGATGAAGTAGGTGCCGAACTCGCCGCCGCGTACGAAGGAGCCGAAGGCCATGTTGAAGCGGACGATCTTCCGCTCCTCGCCGTCCGGGCCGGTGATCACGGTGAGTGCCACGTGCGAGTCCGCGGGCTTGACGTCGTCGTCCAGCTCGATGTCGGTGAGCTTGGTGCGGCCGACCGCCCCCTCCTGCTCCTCGACGCTCAGCGCGTTCCACCTGTCCAGCTCGTGCCGGTACTTCTGGACGATGACGTAGCTGCCGCCGGCGAAGTCCGGGTCCTCGGCGCCGACCAGCGCGGCGCTCACGGCGGCCCGGCCCTCGGGGTTCTCCGTGCCGTCCACGAAGCCGAGCAGGTCCCGGTCGTCGAAGTACCGGAAGCCCTGGACGGAGTCGACCACGGTGGCCGGGCCGGCCAGGCGGGAGGTGAGCCGGCCCGCGAGCTCGAAGCAGAGGTCCATCCGCTCGGCCCGCAGGTGCAGCAGCAGGTCGCCCGGGGTGGCCGGGGCCCGGTGGCGGGGGCCGGCCACCTCCCGGAAGGGGTGCAGGGCGGCCGGCCGGGGGCCGTCGAAGAGGCGGTCCCAGAGCTCGGACCCGATGCCGGTGACGCAGGTGAGGCCGCCCTCCGGGGCCCGGAAGCCGACCGAGCGGCGCAGGGCGGCGAGGTCGGGCAGCAGGTCGCGGACGGCGTCCTCGCCCCCGGGCTCGACGGTGAGCACCAGGAAGATCGCCGCGCCGGTCAGCGGGGAGAGCACGGCCTGCGGTTCGGGCTGCATGTCTCGGTCCTCCTCGGCAAGATCGGCGCGAGGCACACGACTGGCGCGAGGACGGGGTTCTCCCGCGGCGGGCCCACGTCAGCCGCTCCCGGCGGGGCGCGGGCGTCGGCGGGGCGCGGGCGTGCCGAACACCGGACGGACCAGCACAAATCTGATCATGGGAACGATTACACCGCACAGCGGACCATCCGGCGCGGTTGACGCGCATCCGGACGGCCCCGCCACACCAGGCCGGACGGCCCCGTCGGACGGTGTTCCGACGGGGCCGTCCGGGTGATCAGCCGGCCTGTTCGACCATCGCCGGTCAGACCCGCAGGGCCGCCAGCTGCTGCGCGAACGGCGCCACCTGCTCGGCCGCCGCCTGCTCGGGCACCGTGGGCGCCGCCGACCCGCGGCCGGACAGCAGCGCTGCCAGCTCGCCCGCCGCACGGTCGATCCGGCGCGGCAGCCCGTCGGTGAGCCCGTCGCCCGCCGCACCCCAGTCGTCGGTGGCCGCGTAGACCGCGGTCGGCAGCACCACCGCGCGCAGATAGCCGAACAGCGGACGGACGGCGTGCTCCAGGGCGAGCGAGTGCCGCGGCGTGCCGCCGGTGGCGGCGATCAGCACCGGCTTGCCGGTGAGTGCATCGTGGTCGATCACATCGAAGAAGGACTTGAACAGACCGCTGTAGGAGGCGGTGAAGATCGGCGTCACCGCGATCAGCCCGTCCGCCTCCGTCACCGCCTCGATCGCCCCACGCAGCGCGGCGCCGGGGAAGCCGGTGACGAAGTTGTTCGCGATCTCCACGGCGAGGTCCCGCAGTTCGACCACGGTGACCTCCACCTCCCGCCCCGCCGGGGCGAGTTGCCGGACGGTCGAGTCGGCGAGCCGGTCCGCCAGCAGGCGCGTCGAGGACGGCTTGCTGAGCCCGGCGCTCACCACCACCAGCTTGTAGGCGCTCACTTGGACACCTCCACCTTCTCGTTCTCGTTCTCGCCGGCCTGCTCGCCGACCGTCTCGGCGGCCTTCTCGTCGCGGGCCGCGAGCAGCGCGGCGTGGGTCGGCCCCTCCGGCACCTCGGCCGGGCGGCCCTTGGCGAACTCCTCGCGCAGCACCGGCACGACCTCCTCGCCGAGCAGGTCCAGCTGCTCCAGCACGGTCTTCAGCGGCAGGCCGGCGTGGTCCATCAGGAACAGCTGACGCTGGTAGTCGCCGAAGGTCTCCCGGAAGGTCAGCGTCTTCTCGATGACCTCCTGCGGGCTGCCGACGGTCAGCGGGGTCTGCTCGGTGAACTCCTCCAGCGAGGGCCCGTGCCCGTACACCGGCGCGTTGTCGAAGTACGGACGGAACTCGCGCACCGCGTCCTGGGAGTTCTTCCGCATGAACACCTGCCCGCCCAGGCCGACGATCGCCTGCTCGGGGGTGCCGTGGCCGTAGTGGGCATAGCGCTCGCGGTAGAGGTTGACCAGCTTCCGGAAGTGCTCCTTCGGCCAGAAGATGTTGTTCGCGAAGAAGCCGTCGCCGTAGTAGGCGGCCTGCTCGGCGATCTCGGGGCTGCGGATCGAGCCGTGCCAGACGAACGGCGGGAGGTCGTCCAGCGGGCGCGGGGTGGAGGTGAAGCCCTGCAGCGGGGTGCGGAAGCGGCCCTGCCAGTCCACGACCTCCTCTCGCCACAGCTGGTGCAGCAGCGCGTAGTTCTCGATCGCGAGCGGGATGCCCTGGCGGATGTCCTTGCCGAACCACGGGTAGACCGGCCCGGTGTTGCCGCGGCCCATCATGACGTCCACCCGGCCCTCGGCCAGGTGCTGCAGCATCGCGAAGTCCTCGGCGATCTTCACCGGGTCGTTGGTGGTGATCAGGGTCGTCGAGGTGGAGAGGATGATGCGCTCGGTCTGCGCGGCGATGTAGCCGAGCATGGTCGTCGGGGAGGACGGGACGAACGGCGGGTTGTGGTGCTCGCCGGTCGCGAAGACGTCCAGGCCGACCTCCTCGGCCTTGCGCGCGATCGCCACCATGGCCTTGATCCGCTCGTGCTCGCTCGGAGTGCGGCCGGTGGTGGGGTCGGTCGTCACGTCGCCGACGGAGAAGATTCCGAACTGCATGCTGCTCACCACTCCCAGGTAGTCCAACTTTCAACCACCTTAGCAGCCGGGTGGGGATCGTTATTCCCACCCACAATGGAAAGCGGGACGACGGCAAGGGGACGGGGCTCCGGAAGGGCGGCGGACGATGGCGCCGTACATCGCGGTGAGCGCGCTGAGCCACGAGGGCCTGGTGCGGGAGCACAACGAGGACAGCCTCACGGTCGGCCCGTGGACCCTCTGCGCCACGGTGACCGCCAACCCGCAGAGCCTGCTCTTCCCGCTCGGCCCGCCCTGCGTGGTCGCGGTCGCCGACGGCCTGGGCGGCCACCCCGGCGGCGAGGTCGCCAGCGCCCTCGTCGCCCGCCGGCTCGCCGCCGACGGGGACGCCCTGGACGGCGAGGAGGCCATCCGGGAGGAGCTGCAGGAATGCAACCGGGCCGTCTACGCAGCCGCCGCCGGGGAGCCGGAACTCGCCGCCATGGGCACCACGGTCGCCGGACTGGTGCTGCTGGCCGAGCAGGTGCTGGCCTTCAACGTCGGCGACAGCCGGGTCTACCGGATCACCCGGGACGGGCTGCGCCAGGTGAGCGTGGACGACAGCCCCCCACTGCCGCCCGGACGGCGCACCACCTCGGTGGTCACCCAGACCCTGGGCGGCTCGCTCGGCCTCACCTTCGTCGAACCGCACGTCCGGGCCGCCCCGCTGGCCCCCGGCGACCGGTACCTGGTGTGCAGCGACGGCCTGACCGACCCGGTGCCCGACGAGGAGCTGGCCGCGCTGCTGGCCCGGTCCTACGAGGGCACCGAACAGGCCGACGGCAAGGCGGCGTTCGAGCTGTGGAAGGCGGCGATCGAAGCCGGCGGACCGGACAACATCACCCTGGCGCTGGTGCGGGTCGGCGGGTAGCCCGCCCGGGGCGCGGGTCGGCGGGGTAGCCCCGGGTGCAGGTCGGCGGGGTAGCCCCGGGGTGCGGGTCGGCGGGGTGGCCCGGGTGCGACCCCCGGACATACGGACCCGCCCCGGCGGGGCGCCGAAGCGCTCCGCCGGGGCGGTCACCTGTCCGTTCGCCGTTCTCGGCTCACATTTCGCTCGTGACGGTCACCCCGCTGAAGCCCTGCTGGGCGTAGAGGCTGAAGTAGACGTAGCCCGCCGGCGGGTCGGTCACGGTCAGCGTCTCGGAGTTGCCCGGGCCCGTCGAACGCGTGGCGCTGCTGTCGGTGTACGCCCAGTTGCTCGCGTTGTAGTAGAGGTCGCCGTTGCCGGTGCCGCCGGCGGTGGTGATCTTCACCTGCTTGGTGCCGGCCGGCACCAGGAGGTAGAAGTGCGCGTAGTTGCCCGTGGTGGCCGCCACGTTGCTGCGGGCGCAGTTGGCGTCCAGCTGCCGGGGGTCGGCCGCGGTGCACTCCGGCAGCTGCGGCGGCGTGGTGGCACCGCCGCCGTCGGTGGCGCAGGCGCCGCCCGCGCACTTGGTCAGCCAGCTGTCGAAGTCGGCGTCGTAGCGGGTGCCGATGGTGGTCTTCAGCAGGGTGCGGGCACCGGCCCAGTCGCCCACCCGGTACTTGGCGAGGATCGCGTCCATGTCGGAGCGGTGCTGCTCCAGCATGTAGCGCACGGCCAGGTAGCCCCAGCGGTAGACCCGGTCCTGGTCACCGTAGACGGTGTCGAAGAGGTCGCTGAGCTTGTAGGTGTGCCGGCCGGCGGCCGCGATGGCGCCGTCGTTGTTCACCTTCCGGTACGAGTAGGAGACGTACTCGGCGAAGCCCTCGACCCACCAGACGGTCGGGGTGGTCATGCCGGTGTTGAAGTCGCCGTACATGTCGAACCGGCCGTCGAGGTAGTGGGTGTACTCGTGGTTGAGGTTCCAGATCTCGAAGGACGGACGGGCCCACTCGGCCTCGTAGCAGAGGAAGCGCGGCTGGTTGCCGGCCTTCGCCGGGTCGCCCTCCAGGTACATGCCGCCGTTGTTGGTGTCGATGCCGTAGATGGCGGCAGCCAGCACCTGGTAGTCGCGCGAGGAGTGGAAGACCACGACCTCGATCGTGTTGTTCCCGTCGTCCTTGACCGGGCCGTTGTCCTTGACCACCGAGTGGAAGTAGGCGTCCTGGCCGGTCAGGCTGGTGCAGGCGGTGCCCAGCTGGGTGCTGTCCAGCGCCTGGGCGATCAGCTTGATGCTCGGGCTGCAGGTGTGGTTCACCGTCAGCACGCCGGCCTTGAGCTGGTCGGCGGCGTTGCAGGTGCCGTAGTACGAGCAGTTGCCGGCGTCGTAGAAGCCGACCGCCTCGGCGACCGCGGCCCACTGGAAGACGGTGCGTCCGTTCGGCGCCGCCTTGTCCACCAGCCCCTTGGCCAGCGGACGGACCTTGGCCTGGAGCGCCGTGTCCTTCAGGAAGCGGCCGAGCTCCTTGGTCGCGTTGTAGACCAGCACCCCGAAGTCGCCGCCGAGCAGGTCGTTGTTGCGGGCGGCGAAAGTGGAGAGGGTGTCCAGGACGCTCGGGTCGGCCTCGACGGCCGCGTCGAAGCCGGCCAGCTGGTGGCCGCGGAACAGCACGGTGAACACCGGGTTGACCGACCAGGCCATGCCGGCCGGGTTCCAGGTGGCGCTGTTGTAGTCGGTCAGCAGCTGCTTGACCACCGTGAGGTAGCGGATGTTCTCCTGCGCGCTGTCGATCAGGGTGACGGCCTCGCCCAGGATGGACCCGTTGCCCGCGGCGACGTCACGCGAGTGCGCGCTGCCGAAGAACGCGTCCAGACCGGAGCGGATCGCCGTCTGCAGGGCGGTGCCGTACGTGCCGACGTCACCCGGGTGGTACCACTGCGCGAAGTAGCCGGCGCGCAGGAAGAGCACCAACTGCTCGACGGAGGTGGAGTTGTCGCCCGGGTAGCTGCCCGCCGCGTCGCGCAGCGCGTACGCCACCGTGGTCATCTGCTCCTCGCGGAACGCGCCGCGCGCGTCACCGCCGGTGAGCTGGAAGAGGCTGTTGATGCACTGGATGTCGGCGGCCTTGATGTGCTGGACCAGGTCGCTGCCGGTCCGGCCGGTGAAGTCGCCGGTGGTACAGGCCTGTTCGGCCGCCGCGCCGAGCCGGAAGGACTTGGTGTTCGGCGCCGTGGACGCCTTCACCTCGGCCGGCCGGGTGTCCAGCGACAGCGGGGCGCGCTGGTCGGCGGAGGCGAACTGCCGCTCACCGTCGCCGCGTTCGGGCGTGCCGGTGGCCGGCTGGGGCGCCGGTCCGGCGGGGGTGGTGGGGGCGGGCGCGCCGCCGGGGGCGGCGGGCGCGGCCTGGCTCTGCGGCGCGAACAGGCCGACCGCCAGGAACAGGGACAGGACGAGCGTCAACAATCGTGCCAGCTGCGGGAGTCGCAGCAGACGTGAGGGACTCACGTGAGGGCCTCCGGGCCGTCGTCGGCCGCGATCGGGGCGCGACCGGTGGGGGAATCGAGGACCGTTGGCGACGGCGCCGCGTGGGGGCGACTCCGTCGGGAACCGGTGGGGAGTGTGACATGTACCATGGCACACATCACATACCCTTGGGAACCCTGGGCGTTGTGCGCAGTTCGCGGGGAAAACGCGAGGAGACCATGGTGACGATTCGTCACCACGGTCTCCAGGACGTTCAGTTGCCGCACAGCCGGCGAACCGGCCGTTCGGGGGGTACTACGTGCGGAGCGCTCCGTGCGGGGCGCAGCGCGCCGAGCCGCTACTTGCGGAGCAGCAGGATCACGCCCGCCGTCGCGAGGCCGACCACGACGGCGGCCACGCCGTACGCCAGGCGGTGCGCCCGCACCACCGGCAGGAAGCGGTCCACCGCGTAGCGGCCCGGACCGGTCAGCGCGAGCGCGGCGGCGCCGGCCGTCAGCAGCAGCTCGTACTCGCTGCCCTTCGGGGCGAAGAAGCCGCCGCCCCAGGTGACAGCGATCGCGTTGACCATCGTGCCGACGATCGCGGCGCCCGCCAGCGGGGTCAACAGGCCGACGGCGAGGCCGAGTCCGCCCAGCGTCTCGGTGAGGCCGGCCACCACGGCCATGGCGTGACCGGCCGGGTAGCCGCTCATGGTGAAGAAGTGACCGGTGCCGTCGATCCCGCCGCCGCCGAACCAGCCGAACAGTTTCTGGCTGCCGTGCGCGGCCATGGTCAGGCCGAGGACCAGGCGCAGGAGCAGGAGTCCGACGTCATAGGCGTGCGGGGAGGTCGTCGCGGACCCGGAGTTCTCCCGGGCCGGGCTGACGGTGGGGCTGGTGGCGGCGGTCGTGCTCGGGCTGCTGCTCGGCATGCGCGTCTCCATCGATCGAGGGTCGGTCGTCGCCGGCCGGGGCCGGCGTGAGGGGGTGCGGTGAGGCGGCGGGCGGGGGTCGTCACCCCGACGCCATTGTTCAAATTTGAACCGGCCGCTCCCCCGACCGTACCGTGGAGTTCGAATTTGAACAACTGACGCTTCGTGGGCGACTCGCGACCCCCGCCCGAACCGGGGCAGGGTGGAGACATGGCTCAACGCAGGCAACACCAGCGGGGCGCGCGCACCGGCACCCCGTACCCCGAAGCCCTGGCCGCCTTCGACGAACGCGTCCGGCTGATCACTCCCGACCAGTGGGACTCCCCCACCCCGTGCGCCGACTGGTCCGTCCGCGACCTCGTCAACCACCTCACCGGCGAACAGCTCTGGGTGCCCGAACTGCTGATGGGCGCCACCATCACCGAGGTCGGCGGCCGCTTCGACGGCGACGTACTCGGCGACGACCCCGTCGCCGCCTGGACGGACGCCGCCGAAGCCGCCCGACAGGCCTGGGCCGTCCCCGGCGCCACCGAGCTGACCGTCCACCTCTCCTTCGGCGACGTCTCCGGCCAGTACTACCTGGACCAGCTCACCACCGACCTGACCATCCACACCTGGGACCTCGCCGAAGGCATCGGACGGCGCACCCGGCTCCCCGCCGAGCTCGTCGACTTCACGCTCGGCGAGATCTCCGGCTACGGGGACCTCTCCGGCAGCGGGCTCTTCGACCCGCCCCTGCCGGTGACCGAGGACGCGAGCCCCCAGACCCACATGCTCGCCCTCACCGGGCGGCGGGACGCCGGGTGACCGGACGGCGGGGCAGCCAGGACGGAGAGTGACCGCACCACGGCGTGACCGGGACGGAGGGTGACCGGGGGCCCAGCCGGCCGAACCGCCCGACGCCGGATACTGGAAGGTACGGGGATCAGTTTCCGAGCGAGAGGCGGGCGCGCCATGAGCCGCAGGCCGGACATCCTCGGCGAGTTCACCGCCGACCACCGGGCGGTCACCGAACTACTCGACGCGATCGAGGCCGCCCCGGCCGGCAGCCCCGGGCGCGGCCCCCTGGTGACCCGGCTGACCGACCTGCTGTTCGCCCACTGCGCCGCCGAGGAGGAACACCTCTTCCCGCTCGTGCAGCACGACGTGCCCGACGGCGGCGCACTGGTGTTCAGCAGCATCCACGACCACCTGGCGATCGGGCAGTACCTCTCCGACCTGCAGGCGCTCCGCCCCGACGACCCGGTGTTCGACACCCTGCTGCACGGCCTCGGCGACACCCTGCGGCGGCACCTGCTCAGCGAGGAGAAGCAGCTCTTCGCCGCCGCCCGCAAGGCCCTGCCCGCCGCCGAACGCGCCGCACTCGGCGACCGGCTACGGGCGGACCGCGAGGCGCTCGGCTCCTGACCCCTCCGGTCAGCCCTTCGCCGAGTCCTTCGGCCGGCCCCTCGTCGTCCTTCGTCAGCCCTTGGTCAGCCCCTCGTCAGCCCTCCAGGCTGATCACCGCGAAGCGGGCGCCCTCGTGGTCCTGCAGCCGGGCCACCCGCCCGTACGGGGAGTCGAAGGCGGGGCCGAGCACCGCGCCGCCCAGCTCGACCGCCCGGGCCAGCGCCCGGTCGGTGTCCGGGACGGCGAAGGACACCTCCCAGTGCGGTGGCATCCCCGCCGGGCCGCCCGCCTGCTCCCTGGCCAGCGCCGCGACGTTGTTCCCCTCGGCCCGCAGCACCACCCGGTCGTGCTCCCAGCGGACCTCGAAGCGCTCCGGGTCGCGGCCGTCCCAGCGGAACACCTCGCCGTAGAACAGCGCCGCCGCGAACGGGTCCGGGGTGCGCAGCTCGATCCAGACCGGCGCGCCGGGCAGCTCCAGCTTCCGGGCCCGGCCCAGCGGGCCCTCCCAGATGCCGAACACCGCGCCCGCCGGGTCCGCCGCGAAGGCCACCCGCCCGGCGTCGAAGGCCAGCGGGCCGACCGCCAGCGTCGCGCCGCGCTCACGCACCGCGTCGGCGGCCGCGTCGGCGCTCTCCGTCCCGAAGTAACTGGTCCAGGCGAGCGGGATCGCCCCCTCGCCCGCGACGCCGAGCCCGGCCACCGCCTCCCCGCCGACCACCGCGTGCACGTACGGGCCGAAGCGGTCCGGCCCGGCCTCGAACTCCCAGCCGAGTAGCGGCCCGTAGAACCCCTTGGCCCTCTCCAGGTCCCGGGCCATCAGGCTCACCCAGCACGGAACGGCCGCCACACAACGCACCCTGGCGGTCTCACCGCTGCCCATCGCGAACCTCCTCGCCCACCCGGCCGCCGGGCCCCTCCCGACTCCCACGGCCCACCGGCCGCCCGGGACGCCCACAGCCTAGGCCGCCACCCCGGACACCCCGGGGAAGCCATGCCCGGGATCAGCGCACCCAGTTCTTCAACGCCTCGGTGTCCAACGAGATGCCCACCGGGTCCGGCAGCCGAACGGTCCTGCCGAACGGGAGGGTCCGAGCGTTCGTGTAGCGCACCCCGTCGGGCTCGCTGAACACGGTGACCTCGGCGGAGTCCCGGTCGACCAGCAGAGCTGAGCCGACAGCCCGGTGGGCGACGCGAGGGGTCAGGCGTTCCGGACGACCTCGCGGGTGAGCTTGAGGGTGGTCTGGATGGCCAGCAGGTAGCCGCCGTGCATGCGGGTGGCGGCGGCTTCCTCGGCTTCTCCGCCGCCGAGGTCGAGTTCGCCGCGGAAGGTGAGGGTGAGGCCGTGCTCGTCCTCGTCGATGTCGTTGTGGATCACCCAGCGGGCGGCCTCGTCGTCGCGGAAGAAGCTGACGCGGGTCTTCGGGTGGAAGACGATCTCCTCGCGCACCCGCTCGCCGTGGAAGACGACCTCGCGGATCAGGCCTTTCTCGGTCCGCTCGAGCACGGTGCACTCGTCCATGGCGGCGACGACGGGCACCGCGTTCTCGGCCTTGCGCACCAGGCCGGCCCAGACGTCGTCCCGGGTGAGGTGCACCTCGTCGGGGTTGGCCGGGTCGTTGACGCGCACGGTCTCGCTGATGACTCGCATGACGGATCCCCCAGTTACTTGTTCGGCCAAGCAATTTGCTTGTGCGGCCAAGTAAACGCTTGAGGCATGCCCAGCGCAAGAGGTGGCCCCAGAAGAGAAGAACTGATTGCGCATACAATGAACCCATGCCTGAACTCCCGAACCCCCTCGCCGAGGCCGGCGGCATCAGCCAGGCCATCGCCCGGGTCTCCCGCCTGCACCGGGCGAACGCGGAGCGCCTGCTGCGCCCGCACGGCCTGCACGCCGGGCAGGAGCTGCTGATGATGCTGCTCTGGGAGCGCGGGGCGCTGCCGCAGGCCGCACTGATCGAGGAGCTCGGCACGGACGCCTCCACCGTGACGCGGATGGTGCAGCGGCTGGAGCAGGCCGGGTTCGTCCGGCGCCGGCGCAGTGAGACCGACCGGCGAGCCGTGGTGGTCGAGGCGACGGCGGCGGCCTGCGCCCTGCGCGATCAGGTCGCGCAGTCCTGGCGGGAGCTGGAGGCGGTCACCCTGACCGGGCTGGACGAGGCCGACCGGGCCGCGCTGACCGGCCTACTGGGGCGGCTGGAGCTCAATCTGAGCCCCGCCGTCGACGCCGGCGACCCCGCAGTGTGACGCAGGTCACATGGGTGGCGGAAATTCCGGGGACAGATTCCCCGTTTCCGACTACGTTGGCAGAAGCGGGGAGAACTTCCCCGGTATCCTGAAGGAGCAGTCGTCGTGACCACCGTAGCCGCCGAGTCGGTTCGTCCCGCGGGGAGTGTCCGTACGCCGAAGTTGCGTGCGGATGCGAGCCGGAACCGGGAGCGAATCGTGCTGGCGGCCCGGGAGGCGTTCGTCGAGCACGGTGCGGATGTGCCGCTGGACGAGATCGCCAAGCGGGCGGGGGTCGGCAATGCCACGCTCTACCGGAACTTCCCGGATCGGATGGCACTGATCCGCGAGGTGGCACTGCTGGTCAAGAACCGCATCCTGGCTCTCGCCGAGACGGCGACGGCGGAGGCGGACGCCGCTGACGGCGGTGGCCCGTTCGACGCTCTACAGCGGTTCGCGCACGCGACCGTCGCGGAGAAGGTCGGCGGTCTGTGCGCGCTGTTCACCAGCCATGTCGACCCGCACGACCCGGAGTTGACCGAGATCCGGGAGCGCCTGCGGTCCGCCGTGAGCGGACTGATGGAGCGCGCCCGGGCGGCGGGCGAGCTGCGGCCGGACGTCGACCACGGTGACCTGTTCATCGCGATGAGCCAGCTGACCCGACCGCTGCCGGGCACCTCCTGCCGGCTGCTGGACGAGTTCGTCCACCGGCACCTGCAGCTGTTCCTGGACGGCCTGCGCGCGCCGGCCCGTTCGGTCCTGCCCGGCCGGGCCGCGACCTTCGAGGACTTCCTGACCCAGAACTGACCGATGCACCACACCTGATCCGACCGGCACACCTGATCCGACCGGCGGCACCGGGCGACCCGCGCTCCTGGGCGGCGCCGACCCGGCCTGCCCCCGGCATGCCTTCGAGCACCTTTCACCGTACGGCAACCAGCCGTTCCCGTACGGCAGTTGACCGTTCACGCACACCACGCACCGTGAAGTGAGTACCCCCATGCCTCAAACCGACGCCCGACCGGCGACGCTGCCCGATCCCCGCCGCTGGAAAGCGCTGATATTCATCGGCCTCGCCCAGCTGATGGTCGTCCTCGACGCGACCATCGTGAACATCGCCCTTCCGTCCGCCCAGAAGGACCTGGGCATCACCGACGGCAACCGCCAGTGGGTGATCACCGCCTACGCGCTGGCCTTCGGCGGCCTGCTGCTGTTCGGCGGCCGGATCGCGGACCTCTGGGGCCGCAAGCGGACCTTCATCGTCGGCCTGACCGGCTTCGCGCTGGCCTCCGCGCTCGGCGGCTTCGCGGTCAACACCGCGATGCTGCTCGGCGCCCGCGCCCTGCAGGGCGTGTTCGGCGCACTGCTCGCGCCGGCCGCACTGTCGCTGCTCGCCGTGACCTTCACCGAGGCGAAGGAGCGCGCCAAGGCCTTCGGCATCTACGGTGCGATCGCCGGTGGCGGTGGCGCCATCGGTCTGATCCTCGGCGGCCTGCTGACCGAGTACATGAACTGGCGCTGGACCTTCTTCGTCAACATCCCGTTCGCCATCGCCGCCGCCGCCGGCGCGGTGCTGGTGATCCGCGAACCCGCCGAGGGCCGCAACCGCAGCAAGCTGGACGTCCCCGGCGTGCTGCTGGTGACCACCGGCCTGGTCTCGCTGGTCTACGGCTTCACCAGGGCCGAGACCAGCGGCTGGACCGCCGGCAGCACCCTGGGCCTGTTCGCCGCGGCCGCCGTGCTGCTGTTCGCCTTCGTGATGGTGGAGCTGAGGGTCAAGGCCCCGCTGCTGCCGCTGCGCGTGGTGCTGAACCGCAACCGCGGCGGGGTGTACCTGTCGCTGGGCATGGCCGTGATCGGCATGTTCGGTCTGTTCCTCTTCCTGACCTACTACCTGCAGATCGTGCTCGGCTACAGCCCGGTGCTGACCGGCGTGGCCTTCCTGCCGATGGTGGCGGGCATGATCACCGGCTCGACCCAGATCGGCGCCCGGCTGATGACCCGGGTTCCGGCCCGCTACCTGATGGCGCCCGGCTTCCTGGTCGCCTCGGCGGGCATGTTCCTGCTGACCCACATCAGCCTGGACACGTCCTACCCGGCGCTGATCCTGCCCGGCCTGATCCTGATGGGCCTCGGCATGGGCACCGCGTTCATGCCGGCCATGAGCCTCGCCACGTACGGCGTCCAGCCGCGCGACGCGGGCGTGGCCTCCGCGATGGTCAACACCTCACAGCAGGTCGGCGGCGCCATCGGCACCGCGCTGCTGAACACCATCGCGGCCAGCGCGACCACCAGCTGGCTGGCCTCGCACGCCACCGCCGCGGCCGCCGCCTCCCCGGAGGCCGCCAAGGCGCTGCAGTTCCAGGGCATGGTGCACGGCTTCTCGACCGCGATCTGGGTGTCCTTCGGGATCCTGGTGGCAGCCGCCGCCGTCGCCTTCACCTTCATCAACGCCGGTCGCCCCGACGCGACGTCGGGTGCGGGCGCCGGTGCGGGCGCCGCGAAGGCCGACGAGGTGCCGGTGCTGGTGCACTGACGCCCAGGGGTTTCACTCGGGTGCGTACGCGGCCCGTCCGGTGTCTCACGACACCGGACGGGCCGCTCGCCGTTTCCGCCGCTTCACTGCTTCCGCCTCCGCCTCCGCCTCCGCCTCCGCCCGATGCTCACCTCACCCGACCCCCGGCTGGAAGTGGGGATGACCCCCCGTTTAGGGTGGACCCCAGTGCGAATCGGGGACATCTCCCCGTTTCCTTCGGACCGAGGTGCGTGCGACATGACCCGGAATCAGAGCCCAGGGCGGGGGCAGCGGGCCGCCGACTGGGCGGACGGCCGGCTGGGGATCTACACCCTGGCCAGGGCGAACCTCCGCAAGATCTTCCCGGACCACTGGTCCTTCATGCTGGGCGAGATCTGCCTCTACACCTTCCTGATCATCATCCTGACCGGCGTCTGGCTGACCCTGTTCTTCAAGCCGTCGATGGGCGAGGTGGTCTACGCCGGCTCGTACGTGCCGCTCAAGGGCATCGCGATGTCGGAGGCCTACGCCTCCACCGTGGACATCAGCTTCGAGGTGCGCGGCGGCCTGCTGATCCGGCAGATCCACCACTGGGCGGCGATCGTCTTCGTCGCGGCCATGTTCGTCCACATGATGCGGGTGTTCTTCACCGGCGCGTTCCGCAAGCCGCGCGAGATCAACTGGGTCTTCGGCTTCCTGCTGCTCTTCCTCGGCATGCTGGACGGCTTCTTCGGTTACTCGCTGCCGGACGACCTGCTCTCCGGCACCGGCCTCCGGTTCATCGAGGGCGCGATCCTCGCCGTCCCGCTGATCGGCACCTACGTCCAGATGTTCCTGTTCGGGGGCGAGTTCCCCGGCCACGACATCGTGCCGCGGTTCTTCACCATCCACGTGCTGCTGATCCCCGGCATCATGCTCGGGCTCCTGGTGGCACACCTGATCCTGGTCTTCTACCACAAGCACACCCAGTGGGCGGGCCCCGGCAGGACCGAGAAGAACGTCGTCGGCATGCCGCTGATGCCGGTCTACCTGGCCAAGGCCGGCGGGTTCTTCTTCCTGATGTTCGGCATCATCGCGCTGCTGGCGGCGATCGCGACCGTCAACCCGATCTGGGCGTACGGACCGTACCGTCCCGACCAGGTCTCCACCGACGCCCAGCCGGACTGGTACATGGGCTTCGCCGAGGGCCTGATCCGGATCATGCCGGGCTGGGAGGTCGGCCCGTGGGGCCACACCCTCAACCTCGGGGTGCTCATCCCGTTCACCCTGTTCCCGCTGGTCCTGGGCGCCATAGCGGTCTACCCGTTCGTGGAGAACTGGCTCACCGACGACAAGCGGGAGCACCACCTGCTCGACCGGCCGCGCAACGCGCCCGTCCGCACCGCACTCGGCGCCGCCTGGATCAGCCTGTACCTGGTGGCGCTCGTGGCGGGCGGCAACGACCTCATCGCCACCCACCTGCACCTGTCCCTCAACGCGATCACCTACGCCGCCCGCGTCGGCTTCTTCGCCGTCCCGGTGATCGTCTTCACCGTCACCAAGCGCTGGTGCCTCGGGCTGCAGCGCCGGGACCGCGACAAGGTGCTGCACGGCCGCGAGACCGGCGTCATCAAGCGGCTGCCGCACGGCGAGTTCACCGAGGTGCACGCCGGGCTCACGCCCGCCGAACTCCACCGGCTCACGGCACACGATCAGCCGCGCCCCCTCGAACTGCCCGCCCCGGTGGACGAGAATGGAGTCGCCCACCCGGCAGGGGTGCTCACCCGCACCCGCGCGAGGCTGTCCCGCGGATTCCACGGCGAGCACGCACAGATTCCCAAGCCCACCGTCGAGGAGTACCGCGAGATCACCGAGGGCCACGGGCACTGACCCGCCCCCGACGCCAGAGGGAGGACATCGTGCACGACCGCACCGACCGACTCGCCGACAGCAGACACCTCCTGCTCACCACCTTCGACGAGGACGGCACCCGGATCGACTCCCAGCTCTGGGTGGTGCCGGACGGCACGGCGCTCGGGGTCTGGACCCCCGCCCACTCGGGCGAGGCCGAACGGATCCGCCGCCACCCCCGGGTGCTGATCGGCCCCTGCGACGCCCACGGGCGCCCGACCGGCCGCAGCGTCCCGGCCCGCGCCCGGCTCTGCGACGCCGACGCGACCGCGCGCTACCGCACCTCGCTGATCAACAAGTACGGCCTGACGGCCCTGATCGTGCTGGCCCGCAGCCGGTTCCGGGTCGGGCTGGACGGGACGGTCGGGATCCGGATCACCCCGAACACGCTGGAGCAGCGGCTGGTCGGGCCGGAGTGGCGGCCGCCGGGCACGTACTGCGTCAACTGAGACCGCCGCCAGGGCAGCAGAGCCCGCCGTGCGCCGGGACCCGGGGACGGGGTCCCGGCGCACGGCGTTTCCGGCGCACGGCGTTTCCGGCGCACGGCGTTGTCGGCGTCGGCGTCAGCGTCGCGTCGGCGTCGGCGCAGGGTTCGCCCGGGGCCTGCGGCTCGGGGCTCGACAGCCCGGGCCCCGGCGGCTCAGGTGTCGTCGTCCGGCGCCCGCGCCAGGTCCCCGGGCTCGCAGGCCTCGCGGCCGGTCCCGACGTGGACGACCTTGATCGCCCGGTCCGGACCGCCGGGCACGACCTGCTGTTCGTGCCCGCAGCGCGGGCAGATCAGCGGGATCCGTGGACGGGACGGCGCCGGTCCGGTGCCGCCGCCGTCCGGGTGCGGGGCACTCACGTCAGCGGGTGGGTCGGGATCGGGCTGACCTCCTGGATCTCACCGTGGGCCTTGGTGAGCAGTTGGGAGGCGAGGTCGTTGAGCGCGCGGGCGCCCGCGACCTCTTCGCCGACCCGTAGCTGGTCCGGGTCGGAGGGGTGGCGGCTGCTGTAGCCGTGGGCGCGCAGTTCGGTCCCGTCGCCGAGCCGGAGCAGGGCGGCGGCGCTGGTGCGCGGACCGTCCTCACGGAACTCCATGTCGATGTGCCAACCGACCAGAGTCTGCATGGCGGATCACCTCCATCGGTTACTCCTCCAGAGTGCGCCGCACCCACCGTGAACACCAGGCAGCCGGGACCGGGCCTCCGTCGGGGGCAGGTTGAACGCGTTCAAGTCAGCGGCGTAGAGTCGGCCGCGAAGCTCATTTGAACGCGTTCAAGGGGGGTGTGTCCGCCATGGGCAAGGGCACCACCGAACTGGTGGACCTGCTGGTCCTGCTCGGCATGGGCGCCGTCGTCCCGCTCGGCCTCGCCCTGATCGACGAACCCGGGCTCGCCCGGGTCCGCCGCTTCTGGCCACTCGCCGCCGTACCCGGCGCGCTCTCGCTCTGGCTGCCGCGCGGCGGCCTCGCCGCCGGGCCCGCCACCGTCTACGCCCTGGGCACCCTGGTCATCGCCCTGCACGCGCCGCTGCGGCTGGCCCGCACCCGCTCGCTGGTGCCCGCCGAGATCGCCGTGCTCACCGCGCTCGCCGCGCCCTCGGTGGCCGGGGTCGCCCTGGTCGCCGAACGCTCCGGCTACCCGCTGTTCGGCTTCGAGCCGCACGTCCTGGCGCTCACCGTCCCGCACTTCCACTACGCCGGCTTCACCGCCGCCCTGGTCGCCGGGCTGGTCTGCCGCGCCGCCGCCCCGGCCGCAGGCCTCGGCTCCACCGCGCCCTCCGCCGCGACCTCCACCGCGGCCCGCTGCGCGGCGCTCAGCGTCCCGGCGGGCACCCTGCTGGTGCTGGCCGGGTACTTCCTCGGCGACTGGTGGCAGTTCGCCGGGGCCCTCGTGCTGACCACGGGCATGTGGCTGGTCGGCCTGGTCACCTGGCGCGAGCTGCGCCCCCGCGGCGGCGACGCCGCCACCGCCCGACTGTTCGCCCTCTCCTCGGCCGTCCTCGCGCTCACCATGGTGCTCGCCCTCTGGTGGGCCCTCGGCCGGGCCGCCGGACTCCCCCACCCCACCCTGACCTGGATGGCCGCCACCCACGGCGTCGGCAACGCGCTCGGCTTCGCCCTCTGCGCCCTCCTCGCCTGGCGCCGGCTCAACACCCCGAAGGCCCACCGGTGAACGACTACAGCTACCCCGAACAGGGCGCCAGCGCCACCGGCGCACTGCCCGACGGCTACCACCACCTGCGGCACCGGGCGCTGATCGGCCACGGCCACGCCGCACTCGGGGTCGCCGGAGCCGCCCTGCTCGGCTGGCGGATGCACCGGCTGGCGGGCGTACGGATCGACGCCGAGGCGGACCAGGCGGCCCCCGGCGTCGCCGTCCACTGCGCGATCGGCGTCGGCCCGCTGCGGGTCGGCGCCCCGAACCGGGTCCTGACCGCCGTCGACGGCCCGGACCGCTACGGCTTCACCCACGGGACGCGGCACGGCCATCCGGCCCGCGGCGAGGAGACCTTCCTGGTCGAGATGGGGCCGGACCAGGCGGTCTGGTTCACCGTCACCGCCTTCAGCCGACCCGTCGCCCGGTACGCCCGGCTGGCCGGCCCGCTGCTCCCGCTCGCCCACCGCGCCTTCGCCCGGCGCTGCGGGCGGGTGCCGGCCGGGATCGCGGCGGACGCGGCGTAAATGCCGTGCCCGGCGCAGCCGCCCTCCGGCATGATCGCCGGATGATGTCGATGCAGCCGGTCCTGGAGATCTTCGCCCCCGACGACTTCGCGCTCTGGCCCACGGGCGAGCAGCAGCCCTGGGGATACCTGGTGCTGAACGGGGAGTTGACGCCGGCCGAGGTGGGCACGGCGGTGTGGCGGCTCACCGACTGCAACGACGTCGACCCCGACGAGGACGACGAGCGCGGTCCGCGCCCGGAGGATCCGCTGGGCGCCTTCCTGCACGGGCTGCTCACCATGCCGGACCTCTTCGCCCCCGGCGGGTTCCGGGTGACCGACCCCGCCACCGGCACCGTCTTCCAACCGGGCTGCTGCACCGGCCTGGAGGAGTGGCGCCAGTGGCTGACCGTGGCCGACGGCACGGGCACGGCCTGGTTCGGCCACGACCCGGACGCCCGGGCCGAGTGCGTCGGCCGGGTCGTCCGGCTCACCCAGGACGCCGAGGACGCGGACAGCCCGGTCATCGAGCTGCCGCTGGACGAGCTGCGCCGGCTGCTCGCCGGCGCCGAACAGGACCTGCGCGACTTCCTGGCCCTGGCGACGGGTTGGGCCGAGCGGCAGCTGCCCGACCACGCCGCCGCCGTCACCGCCGCCCTCGCCCGGGCACTGGACCTGGAGCCACCGGCATGACCAGCTTCCACACCCACCGAGCCCGGGTGCACGACACCTCCCTCCCGCTGTACCGGCGGCACAGCGCGCTGCGGACCTGCCTGACTTGCTTCGCCCCCTACGGCCTGCGGGCGACGTACCACCACCTCACCGTCAGTGCCCGGATGCCCCGGTACCTGGAGACGGACCCGGACTCGCTGCTCCGCGCGGTGGAGGAGCTCCACGAGGCGCGGGAGCTGTGGCGGGCCCGGGCCGAGGAGTACCGGGCGCAGCGCCGGGCGCAGAAGCGGGCCGGACTGCGGGAGCCGCCGGTGACGCCGTGGTGGGACCGGTACCGCTACCGGTGGGGCTCGCCGGACACGGCGTGGCACCACGACCCCTTTCTGCACCCGCCGTTGAGCCTGCCCGACTACGTCCGGCGGCAGAACGCGCTGCTGGACGGCGCCGAGCTGCCCGGCTGCCCGGCCTGCGGGGAGGAGGGCCCGCCGGTGTCACTGCCGAGCTGCGACGGCCACGCCGAGCTGTGCCGCTCCTGCGCGCGGGTGCTGACGCCCTGCCCGTGCGGGCGTTGGCACAGCTTCGAGCCGACGCTCCGGGTCGGCTGGAGCCGCACGTGGCGGCGGGAGCACATGTCCGGCACCGGCGAGCCGAATCCGCACTGGCCCGGGGTCCGGGGGACGGCCCGGATCGAGCGGCTGGCCGCGTACCACTACGTGCACGGGCCGTACTGAGTCGGGCCGCGTAGGCGGGGGGCGGGTCGGGGAGGCGGGGCAGGTCGGGCCCTCGTGGGCGGGGAGGCGGGTCAGGCCTGGTGGGCGGGGACGGCGACCAGGAGGGCGCCGGTGGTCTGGACCCGCACCTCGAAGTGGTCGATGTCGCCCGGCTGGAGGGCCGCGCCGCCGGTGGTGCGCAGCACGCCGCCGTGGTCCCCGTAGCCGCTCGCCGGGACGGTCCAGGTGTTCACCGTCTGCTGTCCGCCGCTGTGCGAGACGGCGACCAGACTGCAGGTCAACGGGCCCTGGACACCGGAGAGTTGCATGCTGACCCGACTGCCCCAGGTGGTGCCGTCCACGCCGACGGTGGCGTGCGCGCCGGTGGCCTGGTCGGTGGCGCTGAACTGCTCGGCCACGGCGACCACGGCGGGGGTGCTGTCGGCGGTGAGCACCGCGGCCGTGACGGCGGGGCCCGCCGCCACCATCGCGGTCGCGGCCAGGGCCAGGACGAGTCGCCGCACCCGGCCCCGCCGCCGAACGGTGCCGACCTCGGCGACCAGCCGGTCCAGGAGCCGCGGATCCGGGTGCGGGGCGGGGCCGGCCGGGTCCAGCCCGGCGGCCGTCGCGGAGGCCGCGTACTCGGCCAACAGTGGTTCAACGAAGCCGAGTTCGGACACCTGCTCGGCGCACTGCGGGCAGTCGGCCAGGTGCCGTTCGAAGGCGGCGCGCTCGGCGGGCTCCAGCAGGCCGAGGACGTAGGCGCCGGCGTCGGTGTGCTCCGGGCCGCCGGGCACGCCGTCCGGCCCGCCGGGAATGTGCTCCGGGCGGCCGGGCTCGGGGTCGGGGCGCTTGGTCACGATGTCACTCCCCGTTCCTCCAGCGCGAGCCTGAGCGAGCGCAGTGCGTAGAACACCCGCGACCGTACGGTCCCGGCCGGGATGTCGAGTTCGGCGGCCGCCTCGTTGGCCGTGCGGCCCTTCAGATAGGTCTCGACGATGATCTCGCGGTGCGCCGGCGAGAGGTCGCCGAGCGCGTCCGCGACGGTCATCATCCGCAGTGCCCGGTCGAGCTCGTCCTCGGCGGGCAGCAGTTCCAGGGCCGACGCGTCCACCTCGCGGGGCCTGGCCCGGGCGCTGCGGTGCTCGTCGATCACGATCCGCCGGGCGACCGTGACCAGCCAGGGCCGCAGCGAGCCCGCCGCCGGGTCGAGGCGGTGGATGTTGCGCCAGGCGCGGACCAGCGTCTCCTGGACGACGTCCTCGGCCCGCTGCCGGTCGCCGGCGACCAGGTGGAGCACGAAGCCGAAGAGCGGACCGGCGTGCTCGTGGTACAGGGCGCGCATCAACTCCTCGTCGGACGCCCTCGTGCCGTGGCCGGCCGTGCCGTCGACGGGGTGCTCCTCGGTCACCACTTCATCGTTGCGCACCCGGGCCTCCTGGTCGAGGGCGGTCGACATCGGTCAGTAGCCCGGGGTGCTGGGCATCGGGTTGGAGTTCGTGCCGGTGCCCGCCTTGCCACCGCTCGGGGTCACCGCGAACCAGGTGCCGCCCACGCCCTGGCCCTTGGTGTCGCCGGGCTTGGCGTCCGGCGAGTAGCGGTAGACCGGCCAGCCGTTGACGGTGACCTGCTTGGTGCCGTCGGAGCGGGTGACCGTGCCGACCAGCTTGCTGTCGATGCCCTTGACCGTGACGTCGCCGTTGACGTGCTCGGGCGGCCAGGTCGTGGCACAGCTGCCGTTGCAGTAGGACTCCGGCGGGTTGCTCTCGTCCTGGTCGAAGCGGTAGAGCGTGAAGCCGGCGCTGTCGGTGACGATCGTGCCCAGCTTGGGGTCGGTGGCGGTCTGCAGGGTCGCGCTCGCCGGGGCGGTCGGGCTGCCCGACATGCTCGGCGTACTGGACTTGCTTCCTCCGGACGACCCGCAGCCGGCGATCAGGGCAGCCACCGCGATGCCGGAGGCGGCCAGCACGGCGGCCCGGCGGGTGCGGGGTGTGCTGCGCATGGGGTGCCTCCCGCGGTCTGAACGGACTGGACACCCTTCTGTACGGGCGGTGGCGGCCGGTTGCTCAATGCCGGGCGCCGGATGGCCGCAGGACGGCCACGGAATGCCGGACACCCCGGAATACGGTGCCGAGCAGCACCGTTGTCGCGGGCACATGGCCTGTACCGCAGCCTCCGGAAGGGAAGGAATCGCGAGATGAGCAGCACGGTCGAGCTGACCAAGGAGAACTTCGACGACATCGTCCCCGGCCCGGAGGGCAAGGACTTCGTCTTCATCGACTTCTGGGCCGGGTGGTGCGGTCCCTGCCGCCAGTTCGCCCCGGTGTACGAGAAGGCGGCCGAGCGCCACTCCGACCTGGTCTTCGCCAAGGTGGACACCGAGGCGCAGCAGGAGCTCGCCTCCGCGTTCGGCATCCAGTCGATCCCGACACTGGCGATCATCCGTGAGGGCGTGCTCGTCTTCTCGCAGGCCGGCGCGCTGCCGGAGGCGGTGTTCGAGGACCTGATCGGCCAGGCCCGCAACCTGGACATGGCCGAGGTGAAGCGCAAGGTCGCCGAGGAGCAGGCGGCCGGCGGCCAGGCCTGAGCCGCGAGCGGTCGGCGGGGGCCCGGGGAGCGTCGTCCCCCCGGGCCCCCGCCGTGCCCGCTCCCCCGCTTCCGGGACCACGCCGCGGGTGCCGATCGGGATCCGCTCCTAGAGTCGTCGGTGACAGCGGCCTCCGCGGAGGCCCCGCCGACGAAGGAGTGATCCGCCATGAGCACGTTCGTACTGGTCCCCGGGTTCTGGCTCGGTGCCTGGGCCTGGGACGAGGTGGCCGCGCCGCTGCGCGCCGCCGGGCACCGCGTCCACCCGGTGAGCCTGCCCGGGGTGGCCGAACGGGCGGCCGAGTCCGGCGAGTTCGGCTTGGAGGAGCACATCGCCGACCTGGCCGACCTGCTGGTCCGCGAGGACCTGTGGGACGTCGTGCTGGTCGCCCACAGCGGCGCCTGCGCCCCGGTGGGCGGGCTCGCGGACCGGATGCCGGAGCGGATCCGCCGGGTGGTCTACCTGGACAGCGTCCCGCTGGTCGACGGCTCCGCGCTCCACGACCTCTGGCAGCCCGACTACCGGCAGATGGCCGAGGCCTCGGTGGTCGACGGCCGGTTCCCGATGCCGTCCTGGGAGTACCTGGACACCCACGGCGCCGGCCTGGGGGGCCTGGACGAGGCCACCCTGGCGCGGGTCCGCTCCCTCGCCACCCCGC
This sequence comes from Kitasatospora sp. NPDC034023, assembly GCF_055575795.1. Taxonomy (NCBI): domain Bacteria; kingdom Bacillati; phylum Actinomycetota; class Actinomycetes; order Kitasatosporales; family Streptomycetaceae; genus Kitasatospora; species Kitasatospora sp. NPDC034023. The sequence goes on along the minus strand of NZ_JBVIRY010000019.1, from coordinate 148,015 downwards.
ACCCGGCCGGGGCGTACCGGGACGAGCTCCGGCTGACCGGCGCCGGGGGCGCCCTGCCGCACGCGCTGGTGTCCTGTTCCTTCCCGCTCTCCCAGGTCCGCGAGCTGATCGCGGCGGGCCACCCGTACTTCGCCGGGATGGCCGCGCCGAACTGGGAACTGCGCGAACTGCCCACCGGGCACTGGCCGATGTTCTCCCGTCCGGCCGACACGGCGGCGGTGCTCGCGGAGCTCGCCGCGATCTGAGCCCCCGGCCTGTCCCCCATGCCCGGGCCCGTCCCCCGTGTGTCCTGGGGTGCCCCCGCGTGTCTTGGGTGCCCCCGCGTGCGCAGGCCTGTCCCCCGCGTGCACGGGCGTGTCCCCTGCGCGTCCTGCGCGTGTCCGACCGTCGCGAAGGCACGCCCGACCCGGCAGGATGGGCCCAACGCCGTACCCGAGCGGAGAGCGAGACTCATGAGCGAGCAGACCGGCCGTACCGAACCGCCTGCCGCCGGGCCCGAGTTCGGACGGGTCACCACCGCGCTGGTCACCGGGAGCGCCGCCGACCCGCCGTACCACGTGGACGTCAAGGCCGGCACCCACGCGCTGACCTCGGACGAGCCGGTGCGGCGCGGCGGCTCGGACAGCGGGCCGGAACCGTTCGCGCTGCTGCTCGCCTCCCTCGGCTCCTGCACCGCGATCACCCTGCGAATGTACGCCGACCGCAAGAAGTGGCCGCTGCAGGCGGTCCGGGTGAGGCTCGGGTACGAAACGGACGGCAGCCGGGGCCGGATCTCCCGCCGGGTCGCCCTGACCGGCGACCTGGACGGGGCCCAGCGCGCCCGACTGCTCGACATCTGCGAACGCACGCCCGTCACCCTCGCCCTGCGGGCCGGGGTGGCCATCGAGACCACGGAGGACCGGGCATGACCAGCACCGCCGAGGAGTACGACGTCATCGTCCTGGGGGCCGGCCCGACCGGCGAGAACGTGGCGGACCGGACGGTCGCCGCCGGGCTGCGCACGGTGATCGTGGAGGCCGAGCTGGTCGGCGGCGAGTGCTCGTACTGGGCCTGCATGCCGAGCAAGGCGCTGCTGCGCCCGTCGGCCGCGCTGGCCGACGCCCGCGCGGTGGCCGGCTCCCGGGAGGCGGTCGGCGACGGACGGCTGGACCCGGCCGCGGTGCTGGCCCGGCGGGACTCCTTCGCCTCGCACTGGAGCGACGACGGCCAGGTGCGGTGGCTGCGGGACACCGGCATCGACCTGGTCCGCGGCCACGGCCGGCTGGCCGGCGAGCGGACGGTGACGGTGGAGGCCGAGGACGGCAGCGAGCGGGTGCTCACCGCCCGGCACGCCGTCGTGGTGTCCACCGGCAGCCGTCCGGTGCTGCCCGGGCACGTGCCGGGGCTGACCGAGGCCCTCCCGTGGACCAACCGGGAGGCCACCGGCTCGCCGGCCGTGCCCGGGCGGCTGGCGGTGGTCGGCGGCGGGGTGGTCGGGGTGGAGATGGCCGCCGCCTGGCGGGCGCTCGGCGCCGAGGTGGTGCTGCTGGTTCGCGGCGAGGGGCTGCTGCCGCGGATGGAGCCGTTCGCGGGCGAGCTGGTCGCCGAGGGCCTGCGCAAGGCCGGGGTGGACGTCCGTTTCGGCACCGAGGTCACCGGGGTGCAGCGGGCGGACGGCTCCGGGCCGGTGACCCTGACGCTCAGGAGCGGCGCGGAGGACGGCGCGGAGCTGACCGCCGACGAGGTGCTGTACGCGACCGGCCGGGCCCCGCGCACCGCCGACATCGGGCTGGAACAGGTCGGGCTGAAGCCGGGCGACTGGCTGGAGGTGGACGACAGCTGCACGGTGCTCGGCGTGGACGGCGAGTGGCTGTACGCCGCCGGGGACGTCAACCACCGGGCGCTGCTCACCCACCAGGGCAAGTACCAGGCCCGGATCGCGGGCGCGGCGATCGCCGCCCGCGCCCAGGGGCGCCCGCTGGACACCGCGCGCTGGGGCGCGCACGCCGCGTCCGCCGACCTCGCGGGCGCGCCGCAGGTCGTGTTCACGCAACCGGAAGTCGCCGCCGTCGGCCTGACCCTGGCCGCCGCCGAGGAGGCCGGGCTGCGGGTCAAGACCGTCGACCACGACCTCGGCGCCGTCGCCGGGGCCTCGCTGTACGGCGACGACTACCGCGGCCGGGCCCGGGTGGTCTTCGACCTGGACCGCCAGGTGCTCGTCGGCGCCTCCCTGGTCGGCCCCGGCGTGGCCGAACTGCTGCACTCGGCGACCGTCGCGGTGGTCGGCGAGGTGCCCATCGACCGGCTCTGGCACGCGGTGCCCGCGTACCCGACGATCAGCGAGGTCTGGCTGCGGCTGCTGGAGGGCTGCCGGGGGTAGGGCCCCTGGCCGGGGGTAGGGCCCCTGGCCGCAAGTGCGGCCCCCGGCCGGGCGAACGGCCTTCCGGGTCAAGGACGGCCTCCCGGGTGAACGGCGCGGCGAGATGTGACCACCGGTGGACGGCGGGACACTGGCAGTCGGGGGCCGTCCCGGGGGCCGCGCTCGTGACCAGGGTGGTGTGAGGCATGACCGAAGTGCTGTTGGCCGTCGGAACCGAGAAGGGCCTCTTTCTCGGCCGCAGCCGCGACCGGCTGACGTGGGAGTTCAGCGGGCCGCACTTCCCGATGAACGCGATCTACTCCGTCTCCGTCGACCGCCGCGAGGGCCGCACCAGAATCCTGGTCGGCGCCGACAGCAGCCACTGGGGGCCCTCGGTCTGGCGCTCCGACGACCTCGGCGCGCACTGGTACGAGCCGCCGCAGCCGGCCATCCGCTTCCCCGAGTCCACCGGCGCCTCGCTCACCCGGGTCTGGCAGCTGCAGCCCGCCGGCGGCGAGGCCCCCGGCGTCGTCTACGCGGGCACCGAGCCCGCCGCGCTGTTCCGCTCCACCGACGGCGGCGAGACGTTCGCCCTGGTGGAGTCGCTCTGGGAACACCCCCAGCGGCCGCAGTGGGGCGCCGGCTACGGCGGCCAGGGCCTGCACACCATCCTCACAGACTCGCACGACCCGCAACGGCTGCTGGTCGCCGTCTCCAGCGGCGGCGTCTACCGCAGCAAGGACGGCGGCGACAGCTGGGAGCCCTCCAACACCGGGCTGCGCGCCGAGTTCCTCCCGCAGGAGAGCCAGTACCCCGAGTTCGGCCAGTGCGTGCACAAGATCGCCCCGGACCCGGTCAACCCCGACCGGCTCTACCTGCAGAACCACGGCGGCGTCTACCGCAGCGACGACTGGGGCGCCGGCTGGCGCTCGATCGTCGACGGGCTGCCCGCCGAGTTCGGCTTCGCCGTCGCCGCCCACCCCCGCCGGGGCGACACCGCCTACCTCTTCCCGCTCGGCGGCTCCGACGACCGCATCCCGCCCGACCGCCGCTGCCGGGTCTTCCGCACCACCGACGGCGGCACCAGCTGGCAGCAGCTCGCCGACGGCCTGCCCGGCGAGGACCACTACGGCATCGTGCTGCGCGACGCCCTGCGCACCGACGACGCCGACCCGGCCGGGATCTACTTCGGCAACCGGACCGGCGACGTGTACGGCAGCCGGGACGAGGGCGAGAACTGGTCGCTGCTGATCTCCCACCTGCCGGACGTGCTCTGCGTCCGCGCCGCGGTGGTGGCCTGAGCCCGGCGCCGGCCGCCGCGCTTCCCGACGGCCTGCCGCCCCCAAGTCCGCTGCCCCGAAGCCCGCTGTCCCGAAGCCCGCTGCCGGAAAACCGGTTGCCCCGAGCGCCCGGTTCTGGCCAGCATGAGCCGCCGACGAACGATCTCCGGCGAACTCGCGAAAAGGGGTGGGCCATGGCTGAGGCCGACTGGGTGGTCAGGCACGACGGCGACGGCAATCCGGTACTGCGCTACCAGCCGGGCGAGCGGGAGGGCCTGCCCTGGGCCGACCTGCTGCAGGTGCTGGACGAGTCGGTGGACGCGGCCGGGTTCATCCGGGCCGAGCTGCCCGGGTGGGTGGTCTCCGGCAGCCCCGAACTCGGGCAGCGCCTGGCGGCGGACGGCGCGACGGTCCTGCGGCACGCCCACACCTTCCGCCGGGACCTGCGCGCCGACCCCCCGCCCGCCGACTGGGCCGGGGCGCCGCTGCCCGACGGCCTGCGCGGGGGACTGCGCGACGGCCTGCGGGCGGTGCCCTGCGACCGGGCGCCCGAGGAGCTGTTCGAGGCCTGGCGGGCCGCCTTCGGGCCCGGGCACGTCGACCGCTTCCCGGGCGACGACGCCCAGGCGCTCTCCGACCGACTCGGCCTGCTGCTCGCCGGGAAGGCCATCGGCCCGGTCCTGCCGTCCAGCCTGCTCGCCGTGGACGCCGAGGACCGCGTGGTCGCCGGGGTGATCCTGACCGACCGCGACGGCCGGCCGTGGGTCGCCGAGGTCTTCCGCCACCCACAGCGCGGCTACCGCGGCCTCGGCGCCGACCTGCTGCGCCGGGCGGTCGCGGACGCCGCCGCGCGCGGGATCGCCGACCTGCACCTGGCGGTGACCGACGGCAACCCGGCCCGCCGCCTCTACGAGTCGCTGGGCTTCCTGCTGCAGGAGACCTCGCTGACGGTGCTCGTCCCGGACGCCGACTGAGCCCGGGTGCGCTCAGGACCGGGGCTGCTCACGGCCGGGGCTGCTCACGGCCGGGGGTGCTCACGGCCGGGGGTTCTCACAGCCGGGACAGTGACGGCCGGGCCGACTTCGGCAAGCCGATCGGGGACCGCCGGACCCACGGGAAACCGGCTGGTCGGAGGCGGTGTGTAGGCTCAACGGTCATGGCAAGGGTGACACGGGACGATGTGGCGCGGGCAGCGGGGACGTCCACGGCGGTCGTGAGTTATGTGATCAACGACGGGCCGCGGCCGGTGGCGCCGGCGACCCGGGCGCGGGTGCTCGCGGCGGTCGAGGAGCTCGGCTACCGGCCCAACCGGGTCGCCCAGGCGATGGCGCGGCGGCGGACCAACCTGCTCGGGATGGTCGTGCCGGACGCCCGGCAGCCGTTCTTCGCCGGGCTCGCGCACGCCGTCGAACAGGCCGCCGCCGAGCACGGCCGGCTGCTGCTGATCGGCAACTCCGACTACGCCGACGAGCGGGAGGCGCACTACATCCGGGCCTTCCTCGGGATGCAGGTGGACGGCCTGATCCTGGTCACCCAGGACCCGGCCACCCCCGGGCTGACCGGCTTCGACGTGGCCGACGGCACCCCGGTCGTGCTGCTGCACCACCGTGCGGAGAGCGCCGACGGCGTCGCCGTGGTCGCGGACGACGAGGGCGGCGCCCGCGAGGTGGTCCGCCACCTACTCGGGCACGGGCACGCCGAGGTGCACTGCTTCGGCGGCACCCGCGCGCTCAGCCCGCACGACCCGGTCACCGGGCGGACGGCCGGCTGGGTCGCCGCCATGGAGGACGCCGGGCTGCCCACCGAGGGGCGGCTCACCCCGGCGCCGTTCGACCGCGTCCGGGCGCACGCCGAGGCGCTCGCCCTGCTGGCCCGCCCCGACCGGCCGTCCGCCGTGTTCTGCGCGACGGACGACCAGGCGATCGGCCTGCTGCGGGCCGCCGACGACCTGGGGATCCGGGTGCCGGAGGACCTCGCGGTGGCCGGCTTCGACGACATCGCCGAGGCGGTGATCGCCGGGCCCGCGCTGACCACCGTCACCACCGCGCAGGACGAGATGGCCCGCACCGCGCTGGAGCTCGTCCTCGGCGGGGCCGAGCGCCGCGCCACCGGCGCCCGGACCTTCCCGGCCCGACTGGTGGTGCGGCGCTCCTGCGGCTGCCCGGCACCGGACCGGGCGGCCCTGGACTGACCGCTGCTCGACCTCGCCGGGCGTCGGTTCAGCACCGCGCGTCAGTTCAGCACCGCGCGTCGGTTCGGCCGCCGGGCGTCAGTTCAGCTGGAAGGTGGCCTCGACCGGGTAGTGGTCGCTGGGCGCGTTGGTGTCGAGCTGCCCCGGCGCCCAGCCCGCCTGCGGGTCGAAGTCGACCTTCACGGTCGACATCCCGGTCGGCACCGGGCGGCCCGGGGCGTTGAGGTAGCCGATGTAGTCGAGGTCGTCCCGGTAGTCCTTGGGGAAGGTCTCGACGCCGGACATGTACTGGCACCAGGCGGAGACCGAGCAGTCCATGGTGGTCAGGTTCTGGCCCGGGTCGGTGGCCGGAGTGCCGAGCACGCCGTTCACCGCGTTCTGGGCGTTGGTGTAGTCGCCGCGGCCCTGGCCGTGGACGTACTCGACGTTGAGGTCGCCGCCGATCAGCACCGGCGCGCCGCTGCCGACGATCCCGTCCACCCAGGCGCGGATCTCGGAGAGCTGGCCGAGCCGGGTGGACTGGGTGGTGTCGGTGGAGACGTCCGACTCGTCGGCCTGGAGGTGGGTGCCGACCACCCAGGCGGCGCTGCCGTTCTTGGTCACCTTGACCAGCGCCGCGCCCTTGTTGGCGTGGTAGTCCCAGGTCCCGTACGTCGAGTTGGCGAAGACGTGGGCGTACTGGGCGGCGATCGGGTACTTGGAGAGGATCATCGTGCCGCCGTTGATGACGAACCACGAGTTGGAGCAGTTGCCGCTGATGCCCGTCCAGCCGCCGCCGGAGCAGGTGCCGCCGACCACCGGGGTGCGGTACGGGTAGAGGTCGGCGAGCTTGGCGTTGATGTCGGCGGTCGAGCTGTTGTTGAACTGCTCGTCCAGGATGACGACATCGGCGTTGTGCTGACGGACGATCTGCTCGATCACCGGCGTGCGACGGGCGGCCTGCTCGTTCTGGGTGCTGTCGACGACGGCGGTGCCGAGGTCGACGTTGAAGGCGAAGACGGACAGCGTGGTGGGGCTCGCCGGGGTGCCGGCGGTGGCGGCCGGGGCGGTGCCGCCGACCAGCAGTGCGGCGGCGGCCGCCGAGGTGAGGGCGGTGGCCGTGCGACGCGAGAGCATGGGCGTTCTCCTGGGGATTCGTCTACCCTGCGGGGCCCGGCGCCGGGGTGGCCGGCGGTCGGGGACTGGCGGACGAACGCTAGCTACCGATCGGTACGTCGGGAAGAACGCCAGGAGATCAGTTCCGGCCGATCATGTGGCCGCGAGATGTCTGTACAGGTCTGGGCGGGTAGGCGACAAGATGTCTGTACACCCTTGCACCGCCCACGCGCCGCCACGCGCCGCCCGCCGGGCCCGCGCGAACCGCCGTCAGCCGTCGAGCAGTTCGTCCGCGAGCAGATCCATCAGCAGGTTGTCGTGCCAGGTGCCGTCCGAACCGCGCTCGTACTGGCGCATGGTGCCGACCGTACGGAAGCCGACCTTGGTGTAGCAGCGGATCGCGGCGAGGTTGTCCGCGGCCGGGTCGATCACCAGCCGGTGGTAGTGGTGGTCGTGCACCAGGTACCGGGCCATGGTGCGCACCGCGTCCGTCCCCAGACCCAGGCCGTGCACCGTCGGATCGAGGTAGAGGTCCATCCCGGCGTGCCGGTACTCGTCGTCGTTGTTGGCGTACCACTGGATGGCGCCGACCACCTGGCCGCCCAGGTCGATCGCGAACGTCTCCGTGTCGGGTGATTCCAGGTCGTTGGCGACCTCGGCGGGCAGGTCGTCACCGCCCCGCCAGCGGGCGAACACCTCCGGCGTGCCGCGGATGGCCGCCAGGGCCGGGATGTCGTCGGTGGTGGCCGGTCGCAGCGTGACCAGGGCGCCGTGCAGAATCGTCCCCATATGGGGCATGTTGGCACGGAAACCCGGCTCCGGCGAGTGCTTTTACCGCATTGCCCGGACCCCCGCGACCAGGGATGATGCTGCGCCGTGACCCACCTCGTCCTCGGTCTGTCGGGCATCCTCGGCTACGCCGCCGTGGTCATGATCCGAAAGAACTGGGCCCGGAGCTGGGCACAGGCCGAGTTCGACGCGCCCGCGTACGGCATGCGGAACGTCGCGGCCGCCCCGGCGCAGGCCCCCCGGATGACGGGCGGCTGCCGATGCTGCGGCACCTGCTCGCCCACTACGCGGGCAAGGCCGGGCCGTACCGCATCGCGCCGGAGCAGTTCCGGGGTGCGACGTGCACTGCGGCGCGTTACGCGGTGGGGTGCGCCGGGTCGCCGAGGGGGCCGAGCCAGACGGTGGTGACGGCACTGACGTAGCGGGCACCGCAGTGGTCGTCCGGGACGACCAGCTGCGGACCGACGGCGTCCAGCGGCGCGCCGTCCATGCTGGTGGCCAGCAGGATCCGCCGGCCGCCGAAGTCCGGGTCGATCTCGGCCCAGGAGACCACCGCCCGGTGGCCGTCGGCGCCGACCACGGAGAGCAGGAAGCGCAGCCGCTGCTTGCGGCCGGAGAAGTCGATCCGGGGCCGGGCCTCGCGCAGTACGTCCAGCAGTGCCGGGCCCTCGTAGCCGTGCCGCTGCTCGCCCTCGGTCCGGCAGTCGAAGCTGACCACGACCCGGTGGGCGGGGAGGGCGCGCAGTTGGTCGACGGTCAGCTCGGCGGGCCGCTCGAGATGGCCGTGCAGCCGGACGGTGGGTCTCGCCGGGGTCATGGTGCTCCCTCTTCCCGGGCCGCTGCGCCGCGGCCCGGGAAGAGGACTACCCGAGGGACCGCTCGGACATTCGCAGCTGCCAGGCTGAAGACGGATATTCATCGCAATTGCGATGACGAATCTGCTGTTCCGATCGAATCTGCACTGCGGCCGACCCTCGGGCTCGGAACCTGCGGAAAATTTTTCGTGGCGGGTGTCGATCCGGCGCCGGCCCGTTCGACGCAGGGGTGAGAGGCGGGGAGAGGCCCCGCCCGACCGACCGAGGAGTCACCATGCCGCGCTTCATGACACTGATCCGGATCGACGAGCAGGCCCGCGCCGACTGGGAGCCGGACCCGAGCTTCGAGCACCGGATGGGGGCCCTGTTCGAGGAGATCACCAAGGCCGGGGTGATGCTGGAGACCGCCGGGCTGACCCCGACCTCCCAGGGCACCCGGGTGACCTGGAACGACGGGAAGGTCGGCTACACCGACGGGCCGTTCACCGAGACCAAGGAGGTCGTCGGCGGCTACGCCATCCTGCAGTGCAAGGACCAGGCCGAAGCCCTGGAGTGGACCCGGCGCTTCCTGCAGACCCACCCGGCGGGGTGGAGCGTCGAGGCGGAGGTCCGGCAGATCGAGGAAATGCCCCAGCCGTAACGGTGAGTGCGTTTGCCTCCCCCGCCGTCGGCTGCTCTGATGGGTCGCCGTGACGGAGAGGGCTGCGAGAAACGGCACTGCGACGAACGGCACTGCGACGAACGGCACTACGCCGGGCGGCACTACGACGAACGGCACTACGCCGGACGGCGCTGCGCCAGCCAGGACCGCGGCGGCGGCCGTCGAGACGGTGTTCCGGATCGAGTCCGCGCGGATCATCGCCGGGGTGGCCCGGATCGTCCGGGACGTGGGCATCGCCGAGGAGCTGGCGCAGGACGCGCTGGTGGCCGCGCTGGAGCGGTGGCCGCAGGAGGGCGTCCCGGACAATCCGGGCGCCTGGCTGACGGCCACCGCCAAGCACCGGGCGATCGACCTGGTCCGCCGCCGGGAGGTCTACGCCCGCAAACTCGCCGAGGTGGGGCGGTCGGCGGAGGACGTGGCGCCCCCGGAGCCGGTCGAGCCGGACGACATCGACGACGACCTGCTGCGGCTGATCTTCACCGCCTGCCACCCGGTCCTGTCGGCGGAGGCGCGGATCGCCCTCACCCTCCGACTGCTCGGCGGGCTGACCACCCCGGAGATCGCCCGCGCCTTCCTGGTGCCCGAGCCGACGGTGGCGCAGCGGATCGTCCGGGCGAAGCGGGCGCTGGCGAAGGCGGCGGTGCCGTTCGAGGTGCCGTACGGGGAGGACCGGGCGCGGCGGCTGTCGTCGGTGCTGGAGGTCATCTATCTGATCTTCAACGAGGGGTACTCGGCGACGACGGGGGACGACCTGCTCCGCCCCCAGCTGTGTGAGGACGCGCTGCGGCTGGCCCGGGTGCTGGCCGCGCTGATGCCGGCCGAGCCGGAGGTGCACGGGCTGGCCGCGCTGCTGGAGTTCCAGGCCTCGCGCACGGCCGTCCGGACCGGCCCGGACGGCCGGCCGGTGCTGCTGGCGGACCAGAACCGGGCCCGCTGGGACGGGCTGCTGATCCGGCGCGGCTTCGACGCCCTGCAGCGGGCGGGTACCGGGCCGTACTCGGTGCAGGCCGCGATCGCCGCCTGCCACGCGAAGGCGCGGCGCTACGCGGACACCGACTGGGCGACCATCGCCACACTGTACGAGCGGCTGCTGGCGCTGTCGCCGTCCCCGGTGGTGGCGCTGAACCGGGCGGTGGCCGTCTCGATGGCCCGGGGTCCGGCCGCCGCACTGGAGTTGGTGGACGCGTTGGCGGCGGAGCCGGCGCTGCGCGGCTACCACCTGCTGCCGAGCGTGCGGGGCGATCTGCTGGCCCGGCTGGGGCGGGCGGACGAGGCCCGGGCGGAGTTCGAGCGGGCGGCGGAACTGACCCGCAACGAGCGGGAGCGGGAGCTGCTGCGGGAGCGGGCCGCGGGCCTCGGGGGGCCTTGGGTGCCCGAGGAAGACTAGGGGGTTTCGTCCAGGCGCAGCCGGGCGCTGACCTCGCCGAGACCCTCGGCGAGGACGGCCAGCTGGTCGCGGGTGAGCACGTCGATCAGCAGCTCGCGGACCAGGGCGACGTGCCCGGGCGCGGCCTGGCGCAGCATCTCCCGTCCCTGGTCGGTGAGTTCGGCGAAGACGCCGCGTACGTCGCTGGGACAGGAGCGGCGGGAGACCAGGCCCATCCGCTCCAGCTGGGTGACCTGGTAGGTCAGGCCGCTCTTGGAGGTGACCAGCTTGTCGGCGAGTTCGGTCATCCGCAGCGAGTCGCCGGGGGCGGCGGACAGGTGCACCAGGATCTCGTACTGCTGGTGCGAGAGGCCGGAGTCCTCCTTGAGCTGGCGCTCCAGCCGGCGGTTCAGCAGGTTGCTCGCGGTGACGAAGCCCCGCCAGGCGGCCATCTCGTCCGGGTCCAGCCAGCGGGGTTCGTTCAGTGAGGACATGGATGAAGCCTACTCCTGTTGTTCAAATTCGAACAAAGGTGTACCGTCGATCGGAGTAGACGTTCAAATTTGAACTACCATCGGACGAACGGTCCCACCGGTCCCGAGGAGGACGCCATGAGCACCGCGGCCCCCGAGCGCATGCCCGCTCTGTACCTGTCGCACGGCGCTCCGCCGCTGGCCGACGACCCGATCTGGCCGGGCGAGCTGGCCGCCTGGTCCGCCGACCTGCCCCGGCCCAAGGCCGTGCTGATGGTCTCCGCCCACTGGGAGGAGGCGCCGCTCGCCCTCGGCGCCGTCACCACCACACCGCTGGTCTACGACTTCTGGGGCTTCCCCGAGCACTACTACCGGGTCCGGTACGCCGCCCCCGGCGCGCCGGAGCTCGCCGAGCGCGTGCGCAAGCTGCTGCGCGCCCCCGGCACGCCCGTCCAGGACATCCCCGACCGCGGACTCGACCACGGCGCGTACGTCCCCCTGGTGGAGATGTACCCGGACGCCGACGTCCCGGTGCTCCAGGTCTCGCTGCCCACCCTCGACCCGCAGCGGCTGCTGGAGCTCGGCCGCAAGCTCGCCCCGCTGCGCGACGAGGGCGTGCTGATCGTCGGCAGCGGCTTCTTCACCCACAACCTGCGGGCACTCAGCAACGACGGCCGGGTCACCTCGGTGATGGCCGAGTTCGACGACTGGGGCCGGCGCGCCCTGGCCGCCCACGACCTGGACGCACTGCTCGACTTCGAGCACAAGGCCCCCGCCGGGCGGCTCGCCCACCCGCGCACCGAGCACTTCGCCCCGCTGTTCGTCACCCTCGGCGCCGGCGAGGCCGACCTGGACAGCCAGCGCAGCGTCATCGACGGGTTCTGGATGGGACTGGCCAAGCGCTCGATCCAGCTGGGCTGAACGGACTCGACGGATCACAGCGAGCAGCAACGGATCACAGCGAGCAGCAGGTGAAGCGCTCGCCGATGTGCTCGGGCTGCTCGATCTCGTCCACCAGGACGACCGCGTAGTCCGGCACCGAGATCCGGCTGCGCCCCTCGGCGTCGGTGAGCAGTTGCTCCAGGCCGGTGCGGTAGCGGCCGGTCCGCTCCCCCGGGCCGATCTCGGCGGCCGGGCTGAGCACCGTCCAACGGAGGTCGGAGACCGTCCGGTAGTAGTCCAGCGCCGCGCCGTGCGCGTGCATGATCTGCAGGACCGTCTCGGGCAGCCCCGGGGTGTCCCAGACCCGCACGCCCGGCGCGGTCTCCAGACTGCCCGCACCGCCGACCGCGATCAGCCGGGGCGCCGCGCCGTCGAGCCTGCGCAGGCCCTCGACCAGGGCGTGGGCGGCGGGCTCGATCAGCGCCAGGTGGCCCGGGCCGTCACCGCCGCCGACGGCGCTCACCAGGACGTCGCGGCCGGCCGCCACCCGGGCCACGTCCGCTGGGTCCAGCACGTCCCCGCGCTCCACGGCGGCGGCCCCGCCCCGGTAGCGGTCCGGATCCCGGACCACGGCGGTGACCTCGTGGCCACGTGCCGCCGCCTCCGCGACGACCGCACTGCCGATGCTGCCGTTGGCGCCGATCACGGCGATCCTGGCCATGGGGTACCTGCCTGGTGGCTCGGTGGGGGCTGTGTGTGCCGAAGGGCGTCGGACAGGGTCGATTATCGGGCGGATCCCCGGCGCCGGCCCGGGGCTTGGGCCTGTCGTGTGACGGCTTGGCGCAGCTGCGTTCGACGAGCGGCCGAAGGAACGGCCGAGAGAACGGAACGGCCGCCCGCGCACGTCCTCGTGGGACTGACGGGCGGCCATGGGCCAGTGGCCGGTACAGCCGGACGGCTACGCGTCCCCGGTGGCGGCGCGCTCGGCCTTGCTGCGCTCGACGCAGAACTCGTTGCCCTCGGGGTCGGCCAGGGTGAACCAGCCCTTGCCGTCCGGGGTGCGGCGGTCGGCCAGCACGGTGGCGCCCAGGGCGACCAGGCGTTCCACCTCCTCGTCCCGGCTGCGGTCCTGCGGCTGCAGGTCGAGGTGGACCCGGTTCTTCGCCGACTTCCCGTCGGGCACCCGGATGAACAGCAGCGAGGCGCCGGCCGAGTCCACCAGTGCCTCCTCGTCACCCGGGTTGTCGTCCTCGCCCAGGGTGCCGTCCAGTGCCTGCGCCCAGAACGTGGCCAGGGCGTGCGGGTCGGCGCAGTCGATCGTCACATGCCGTGCCAGAGAAGCCATGCGCCCTACTCTGAACTGCGTCGTCCGGATCCGTCCAGCCGTTTCCGGGAATGCCGGTGGCCGTCCCTCGGGTACGGCGGGAAGGCCGGGACGACCTCCGTGAACGCGTAGCCGCTCTTCTCCGCGACCCGGCACGAGGCGTGGTTGTCGCCCTCGTGCAGCAGGTCGATCCGACACAGGCCGTCCTCGGCGAAGGCGGCGAAGGCCCAGGCGGTGAGGGCCTCCACCGCGCGCGGGGCCACGCCCCGGCCGCGCGCCGGGCCCGCCGTCCAGTACCCCACCTCGGCCGTCTCCCCGCCCGGGGTGCCGCGCTTGAGCACGACGTTGCCGACCAGCTCGCCGGCGTCCAGGACGGCGAAGGCGTACCGGGTGCCGGCCGCGCGGCCCTCGTGCTGCGCGGCCAGCCAGTGCGCGGCCCCTTCGGCGCTGTCCACCGGGTTGCGGGTGAAGCGGCGCAGCGTCTCGTCCCGGTAGGCCTCGATCAGGGCCGGCGCGTCGGCGTCCTCGAAGGGGCGCAGCTGCAGGCCGTCGGCCGTCGGGTGCGCGGTGACGGTCATTTCTCCAGCCCCTCCCAGTTCCAGCGCGGGGTCGGGCCGGGCTCGCCGAGGTCGGTGCCGGCCGGGGAGGCGGAGACATCCTCGGCGATCTTCGTGCCCCAGTCGAAGTACTCCAGCACCCGGCGGCGCAGCAGTTCGTCGGCCGGCAGCTCCTGGCGGACGGCCTCGGCCATCAGCTCCATCCAGCGCAGCCGCTGTTCCTCGGTGATCTCCAGGCCCAGGTGGGCGTGCAGCAGGGCCTGGTGGCCGCCGAGCTCGTCGGTGAAGGCGGTCGGGCCGCCGAAGACCTCGGCCAGCCAGACGGCGACGTGCTCGATGTGGGTGGGGGTGAAGTCGGCGAAGACGGGCGCGAGCAGCGGGTCGGCGAGGACGCCCCGGTAAAAGGTGTGGCTGAGGCGGCGCAGGGCGTCGATGCCGCCGACGGCGTCGTAGAGGCTCTCGGGCCGTTGGTCGCTCATGGGTGTTCTCCCCGTAGGTGGTTGACCGTGCGTTGCGACCTTCCTAGCAGGCGGGCGGCGGCTCGGCAGGCGCTGCGGGCCCGTTGTTCGCGTCGGGCTCAGCAAGTGGAGGGCTCGGCTCCTGTCCCCCGGCCAGGGAGCGGGCGTACGCCTCCCGGACGTTCGGCGGGACAACGCCGCGCCGCACCACTGGCAGGCCGTGGGCGGCGGCCCGGACGGTCAGCGGGGTGTCCTCCTCGGCAGCGGGTGCGGGTACGGGTGCGGGCACGGTGTCGTGGTCGGTCATGCGCCGCATTCTGACGGTCGGCTCCGACACTCCCGCTTGACCCTGCCGCTGGCGGCAGGGTCGGAGGGTTGCCCCATGGACACTGTGAACGCAGCAGAGGGTCGGGGCGTGGTGGTCACCGGCGCCGGAACGGGGATCGGGCGGGAGACCGCGCGGGCCTTCGCGGCCGAAGGGGCGCGGGTGCTGGCGGTCGGGCGGCGGCCGGAGCCGCTGGCAGAGACGGCAGCCGCGTACCCGTCGCTGATCGAACCGCTGGCCGTCGACGTGACCGGGCCGGACGCGCCGGAGGCGATCGTCCGGGCGGCGCTGGAACGGTTCGGGCGGCTGGACGTACTGGTCAACAACGCGGGCATCACCGGCAGCGGCGGGCAGCTCGGCGGGTACACCCGGGACGGCGTCGAGGCGCTGCTGGCCACCAACCTGGTCGCCCCGGTGCTGCTCGGGCAGGCCGCGCTGCCGGCGTTGGCGCACAGCCGGGGCGTGGTGGTCAACGTCAGCACCGCCGTCGGGCAGCGCGGCTGGCCCTCCGGCTCGGTGTACGCGGCGAGCAAGGCCGCACTGGAGACGGTGACCCGCAGTTGGGCGGTGGAGCTGGCCCCGCGCGGGGTCCGGGTGGTGGCGGTGGCACCGGGGGCGATCGAGACGCCCATCGGCGAGCACGCGGGGCACGGCCCCGAGCGGCTGGCGGCGCTGCGGGCCTGGCAGCTCGCGCACACCCCGTTGGGCCGGATCGGCCACCCGGCGGAGGTGGCCTGGGCGATCGTGCAACTCGCCTCGCCGCAGGCCTCGTTCGTGACCGGCGTAGTGTTGTCCGTCGACGGGGGCGCGCTGGTGCAGTGACGACCGGTGAAGCGATGCCCGGTGCAGGGACGATGGGGGCCGTACGGGTGCGGATCGGCGAGCTGGCGCGGGCGACGGGCGCGACGGTCCGGGCGCTGCGGCACTACGAGCAGGCCGGGCTGATCGACTCCGAGCGCGAGCCGAACGGCTACCGCGACTACGCGGAGTCGGCGGCCGCCCGGGTGCGCAACATCCGCGCGCTGGTGGGTGCCGGGCTCACTCTGGACGACGTCCGGCCGCTGCTCGGCTGCCTGGACGGGGACGTGCTGGCGAACCGGCCGTCCGAGCGGGTGCTGGCGGTCGCCCGGGAGCGGCTGGCGGTGCTTGAGCGCCGGATCGCCGCCCAGACCGAGGCGCGGGACCGGCTGGCGGCGGCCCTGGCGGCCGCTCCCGAAGCGACCGGAGCGACCGCCCCGACGGCGACCGGAGGTGCTGCGGAAGGGTGACACCCCCGATCGGGGGTGTGCAGGGAGCAGGTGGGAGAGGACAGTAGGCGCATGCAGATTCCACTCTCCGTGATGGACTTCCTCGACCGGGCCGAGCTGGTCTACGGCGACCGGGTCGGCATCGTCGACGAGCCGGTGCAGCCTGCCGAATCCTGGGGCGAGCTGAGCTACCGCCGTGTCGCCGAACTCGCCCGGGCCCAGGCGGCCGGGCTGGACCGGCTGGGCGTCGGGCCCGGCGAGCGGGTCGCGGTCGTCTCGCACAACTCGGCGCGGCTGCTCACCTCCTTCTTCGGCGTGAGCGGGCACGGCCGGGTGCTGGTGCCGGTGAACTTCCGGCTGAAGGCCGAGGAGGTGTCGTACATCGTCGAGCAGAGCGGCGCCTCCGTCCTCCTGGTCGACCCCGAACTCGCCGACGCGCTGAGCGGGGTGGTGGCCAAGCACAAGTTCGTGATCGGCGCGGACAGCGACGCCCTGCTGTACGACTTCGACAACTCCCCCCGGCGGTACGCGGTCTCCGAGAACGACACCGCCACCATCAACTACACCAGCGGAACCACCGCCCGCCCCAAGGGCGTTCAGCTCACCCACCGCAACGTCTGGCTGAACGCGACGCTGATGGGCCTGCACTACGGCGCCAACGACCGGGACGTCTACCTGCACACCCTGCCGATGTTCCACGCCAACGGCTGGGGCCTGCCGTTCTCCCTTACCGGGCTCGGCGCCCGGCACATCGTGCTGCGCAAGGTGGACGGCGCGGAGATCCTGCGCCGGGTCGAGCGGCACGGGGTGACCTTCCTGTCCGGTGCGCCCGCCGTGGTCCAGATGGTGCTGGACGCGGCCGCCGACTGGGACGGCCCGGTGCCGGGCCGCGACCGGGTGCGGATGATCGTGGCCGGCGCCCCGCCGCCGACCTCGGTGGTCCAGCAGGTCGAGGAGCAGCTGGGCTGGGAGTTCATGCAGCTCTACGGCCTGACCGAGACCGCGCCGATCGTCACGGTGAACCGCTCGCGGGCCGAGTGGGACGCGCTGCCGGCGGCCGAGCGGGCCGAGAAGCTGGTGCAGGCCGGCGCCCCGGCGCTCGGCACCCAGCTGCGGGTCGACGGCCAGGGCGAGGTGCTCGTGCGCTCCAACACCGTGCTGGACGGCTACTGGCAGCAGCCGGAGGCGACCGCCGAGGCGCTGCGCGACGAGTGGTTCCACACCGGCGACGGCGGCACCCTCGTGGACGGCCAACTGACCATCTCGGACCGGAAGAAGGACGTCATCATCAGCGGCGGGGAGAACGTCTCCTCGATCGAGGTGGAGGACTGCCTGTACAGCCACCCGTCAGTCGCCGAGGCCGCGGTGATCGGGGTGCCGCACGAGAAGTGGGGCGAGACGGTGAAGGCGCTGGTGGTCCTCCGGGAGGGCCACGGGCCGGTCAGCGAAGCCGAGTTGATCGCGCACTGCAAGCAGCGGCTGGCCGGCTACAAGTCGCCCACCTCGGTGGAGTTCCGGGACGCGCTGCCGCGCACCGCCACCGGGAAGCTGCAGAAGTTCCGGCTGCGCGAGCCGTACTGGACCGGGCGGGAGCGCCAGGTCAACTGATCCGGCGGCTCACGTGATCCGGCGGCCCACCTGGTGCGGCGGCTCGGCGGCGGCTCGGCAGCGGCTTGGCAGCGACTCAGTGGACGAGGCCTGATTCCCTGGCCGCCAGGGCGAGTTCGGTCCGGTTGCGGACACCGAGCTTGTGCATCGCGGACTTGAGGTAGCCGGTCACGGTGTTGCAGGTCAGGCCCAGTCGGGCGGCGATCTCCGGGTTGGTCCGGCCGGTCGCCGCCCAGCGCAGCACCTCGTGCTCGCGCGGGGTCAACGGCCGCACGGGGGCGGCCGGCCGGGGCTTGGCGCGGCTCCAGGCGGCGGCCCCGGCGAGCGCCCGGGCGGCGGCCCGGGCCAAGGTGCCGACGGCGGAGATCCGGACGTCCCCGAACGGGACGACGGCGCGCACCGAGGCGTACACCACGCCGTGCACGGTGTCGCCGTCCATCAGCGGGACGGTCAGCATCGCGTACAGGTCCTCGGCGGCGACGGCCGGGTCGTACTGGTGCGAGATGGTCGTCGCCGCACGGTAGTCGGGCACCCAGGTGGGCGCGCGCTCGGCGAGCGCGCGTCCGCCGAGACCGAGCCCGGCCGGAACCGCCACGTTGTGCAGCAGGTCCGCCCGGGTGCCGGCCCAGTGGCGCAGCACCATGCCCTCGCCGCCCTTCCCACGCCCGGGCAGCGGCTCCGGCACCCCGACCAGCCCGACGTCCACGCCGCACTCCGCCACCACCCGCCGCGCGAGGTCGCCGAGCACGGCGTCCCGCACCAGCTCAGCGGCCCGCACGGCGACGTCGGGGTCGCCTTCGGGTCGCGCGGCGTCGTCGACGGGTCGCGCAGCGGCGAGGGAGTCCGCAGCCCTGGTCATCGCGGAATTGTCACACGCGGTACGGCCGGTGGCGAGAGTCCTGACGTGGGTGTTTCGTGGAGTGGCGGACGCCGTCGGCCCGCCGGGCATAGGGTGCGGGCGCAGGCTACCGACGGGTAGCAACTGCCGTGCCCCGGAGGGAAGACGATGACCGACCCGAACGCGGTCCTGCGCGGCCTGTTGGCCGACCTGCGGGCCGAGACCGCCGTCCTGGACGCGCTGGTGGCCGGACTGCCGGCCGAGGACTGGGCCCGGCCGACCCCCGCCGAAGGCTGGACGGTCGCACACCAGATCGCCCATCTGGCCTGGACCGACGGCTGGACCGCGCTGGCCGCCCGCGACCCGGAGGGCTTCACCGCCTCGCTCGGCGGCCGCTTCACCGAGCTCCTGGCCGCCGGGGCCGACCCCGTCGAGGAGGGTGCCCGGGAGGGCGCGGCCGCCGAGCCCGACGCCTTGCTCGACCGCTGGCGCACCGGCCGGGAGGAGGTGCAGGCCGCCCTGGCCGCCGCCCCCGCCGACGTCCGGCTGCCCTGGTTCGGCCCGCCGATGAAGCCCACCTCGATGGTCACCGCCCGGCTGATGGAGACCTGGGCGCACGGCCAGGACGTCGCGGACGCCCTCGGCGCGGCCCGGGAGCCCACCGACCGGCTGCGGCACATCGCCCATCTGGGCCTGCGCACCCTGGGCTTCGCCTTCGCCGCACACGGGCTACCCGCGCCGGAGGCCCCGGTCCGGCTCGAACTGACCGCCCCCGACGGGAGTTCGTGGCCCCTCGGACCGGCCGACGCCACGGACGTGGTCACCGGCCCCGCCCTGGACTTCTGCCTGCTGGTGACCCAGCGCCGCCACCGCGACGACCTGGCCCTGACCGCCACCGGCCCGGTCGCCACCGCCTGGCTGCCGATCGCCCAGACCTTCGCGGGGCCTCCCGGCAAGGGGCGGCAGCCGGCCTCCGGCGCCTGAACGGCCCCGGCCGTCAGGGGTATCGGGCCTTTCGGGGACAATGGCGGGCATGAACGACCTGCTCAGCCGCCTGCCCGACGTCCCTGCCCTGCGCGACCGCTGCCGCGGCCTCGCCATGCTCGACGCGATCCTCAGCCCGGACGACTGGGAGTCGCGGTACCACTCCTTCGACTCCCGTTGGGACGAGGGCGAGGAGCTGGCCTCGATGCGCAACGGCCAGGGCGACGACTGGTGCGTGATCTTCTCCCCCGTCGGCGCCTACGGGCGGGCCTTCGACCACGAGGCGCCCAACGCCCCGGAGCTGCTCGCGGCCGTGCCCGAGGAGTTCCGCCGCTTCGCCGAGGAGCCCGCCCTCGGAGACGAGGACGGGCCGACGGTCACCCGCTGCTTCTGGCGCGGCGAGGGCGACGACTCCTGGCGGGGTGCGGCGGCCGAGCGCGGCGCGGACCACCTGTTCGAGCTGCTCGCCAACGGGTCGGCCGAGGCCTACCGGGAGTGGGCCGAGGACTACTTCGAGCCGGAGCAGGCGCTGGACCTCACCGCGATCGGGCACGTCCTGGCGCTGCGCCCGCTCACCCCGGCCGTGGTGGCGGCGCTCAACGCGGAGACGGACCTGGACGAACTGGCCGAGGACCTCGCGGAGATCGGCTACCCGGCGGGCTGATGCATTCGGGGAGCCGATCCGTTCGGTGAACCGATCCGTTCGGTGAACCGATCCGTTCGGTGAACCGATCCGTTCGGTGAACCGATCCGTTCGGTGGGCCGATCAGAGGCCGATCCGCAGCGGGGTGAGCCGGGTGGCGATCAGGTTGGTGGCACCCCGGTCGCGCTCGATGTGGCCGTGGACCAGCAGTCCGGCCCGGTCCAGGGCGGTGCGGCGCTGGGACTCCCAGACCGGGCGGTTGCAGATCACGTTGATCAGGCCGGTCTCGTCCTCCAGGCTGAGGAAGAGCACCCCGCCGGCCGTCGGCGGCCGCTGCCGGTGGGTGACCAGGCCGCCGATCACCACCGCCGTCCCCGGTGGCACGTCCGGGAGCTGGGCGGCCGACAGCGCTCCGCCGCGTTCCAGCTGGGTGCGCAGGTGCTGGAGCGGGTGGCTGGTGGCGGAGGTTCCGGTGGCCCACAGGTCGGCGATGGTCTCCTCGACCGGGCTCATGCCGGGCAGGTCCGGCGCCTCGGTGCCGGGCGTGGTGCCGGGGATCAGTTCGGCCGAGATCCCGGCGAACGCCCCTGCGGTCCACAGCGCCTGACGTCTCGTCAGACCGAAGCAGTCGAAGGCGCCCGCCGTCGCCAGTGCCTCCAGGACGGGCGCGGGCAGGCCGGTGCGGCGGGCGAAGTCCTCCAGGTCGGCGTACGGCTGTCCGGCCACGATCGTCTCGGCCTGCGGGGTGCCGATGCCTCGGACGGTCTCCAGGCCGAGCCGGATGGCCGGCTGCGGGCGGCCGGCGGTCAGCGGCGGCTTCGGGGTCGGCCCCCGGTACGGCTCCAGGGTGGGGCGCGCCCCGCTGGCGTTGACGTCCACCCCGCGCACCCGCACGCCGTGCCGCCGGACGTCCGCGACCAGGCTGAGCGGCGAGTAGAAGCCCATCGGCTGGTTGGCCAGCAGGGCGCAGGTGAAGGCCGCGGGGAAGTGGTACTTGAGCCAGGCGCTGGCGTACACCAGGTAGGCGAAGCTGATCGCGTGGCTCTCCGGGAAGCCGTAGTTGGAGAAGGCCTCGATCTTGCCGTAGACGTCCTCGGCGACCTCCGGCGGGATGCCGCGCTCGGCCATCCCGCCCAGCAGCCGCTCGCGCAGCCGGGCGACCCGCTCGTGCGAGCGCTTGGCGCCCATCGCCTGCCGCAGCCGGTCGGCCTCGGCGGGGCTGAACCCGGCGCAGTCGATGGCGAGTTGCATCATCTGCTCCTGGAACAGCGGCACCCCGAGGGTCTTGCCGAGCGCGTTCTCCATCAGCGGGTGCGGGCAGCCGGGCGGCTCCGCCCCGGCGCGGCGGCGCAGGTACGGGTGGACGGATCCGCCCTGGATCGGGCCGGGGCGGATCAGTGCGACCTCGACCACCAGGTCGTAGAAGTGGTCCGGCTTGAGCCGGGGCAGGGTCGCCATCTGCGCGCGGGACTCGACCTGGAACACGCCGACGGTGTCGGCCCGGCGCAGCATCGCGTACACGCCCTTGTCGTCGTCCGGGATGGTGGCCAGGTCGTGGCGCAGGCCGTGGTGTTCCGCGACCAGGTCACAGGCGTCGTGCAGTGCGGCGAGCATGCCGAGGCCGAGCAGGTCGATCTTCACCAATCCGGCACCGGCGGTGGACTCCTTGTCCCACTGCAGGACGGAGCGCCCGGGCATCCGGGCCCACTCGGTCGGGCAGATCTCGCCGATCGGCTCCTTGGTGAGCACCATGCCGCCCGAGTGGATGCCCAAGTGGCGCGGCAGGCCGTGGAGTTGGGTGGCGAGCGAGAGCACGTCGGCGGGGATGACGGCGTCCGCGCCGGGGGCGGAGCGGAAGTCGGTCTGCCGACTGAACGCGTCCACCTGCCCCTGCGGGTAGCCGAGCACCCGGGCGGCGTCGCGGATCGCCAGCCGGGGCCGGTAGGTGATCACATTGGCGACCTGCGCGGCGTGCTCGCGCCCGTAACGGCCGTAGACGTACTGGATGACCTCCTCGCGGCGGCGGTTCTCGATGTCCAGGTCGATGTCGGGCGGCCCGTCCCGGGCGGTGGAGAGGAAGCGTTCGAACAGCAGCTTGTAGTGGATCGGGTCGACGGCGGTGATCCCGAGGGCGTAGCAGACCGCGGAGTTGGCGGCCGAGCCGCGGCCCTGGCACCAGATCTCCCGGCTCCGGCAGAAGTCCACGATGTCGTGCACGATCAGGAAGTAGCCGGCCAGGTCGAGGTCCTCGATCACGTCCAGCTCCTTGGCGAGCTGGCGGCGGGCGGCGGCGTTGCCGGGGCCGAAGCGGGCCGGGCCGCCGGACGCGACCAGGGCGCGCAGGTGGCCGATCTCGGTCCCGCCCTCGGGGACGGGGAAGCCCGGCAGCTCCGGGTCCAGTGCGGCGAAGTCGAAGGCGCAGGCCCGGCCGAGTTCGACGGTGGCCCGCTGCACGCCCGGGAAGCGGGCCAGCCGACCGGCCATCTCGCGGCCCGAGCGCAGGTGCGCGGTGCCGGCCGCCCGGGTCCAGCCCACCGCGTCCTGCAGGGTCCGGCGCTCGTGCAGCGCGGCGAGGCTCTGCGCGAGGCGGCCCTGGGCGGGGCCGGCGTGGTGGGCGTTGGTGGAGGCGACGGCGGTCAGCCCGTGCCCGGCGGCGAGCGCGGCGAGGGCGTCGTTGCGCCGGTCGTCGCCGGGCAGCCACTGGTCGATCAGTTCGACGTACACGTTCTCGCGGCCGAACGCCTCGGTGAGGGTGCGCAGTCGCTGCTCGGCCGCGCCCGGATCGGCGCCGCGCTTCCCGGCGAGGGCGGCGGGGACCCGGCCGAGGCGGCAGCCGGTGAGCACCGCCCAGTGGCCGCCGTGCGCCTGGGCCAGCGCCGCGAGGTCGTACACCGGGCGGCCCTTCGCGCCGCCGGCCAGCTGGGCGGCGGCGATCGCGGCGGAGAGGCGGCGGTAGCCGGCCGGGTCGCGGGCGAGGACCAGCAGGTGCTCGGTCTCCAGGTGCTCGCGCTCCGGGTGCTCGCGCTCCGGGTGTCCGGTCGCCCCCGGGGAGTGTCCGGCCGCTTCGTGGCGGAGGGTCAGCTCGGCGCCGAACACGGTGGCCACACCGGTGCCCCGGGCCGCCTCGGCGAGCCGGACGGCGCCGTACAGGCCGTCGTGATCGGTGATCGCGAGGGTCTCCACACCCAGCCGGGCCGCCTCGGCGACCAGGTCCTCCGGGTCGCTGGCGCCGTCCAGGAAGCTGAAGGCGGAGTGGACGTGCAGCTCGGCCCAGGGTTCGGCGGAGCTCTTCGGAGCGGCCGGGGGGTCCTCCGGACCGGGGCGGCGCAGCGGGATGACCGTACGGTCCGGCGCCGCGGGCGTACGGTCCGGCGCCGCGCCGGTCAGTCGGCGGTGCAGCTCGCTCCAGGGGAGGGTGGGGTGGCTGGTGAAGCCCATCGGGGGTCGCCTTCGTCGTTCTCGTGCTCGTCCTGCTCCCCCCTGCTCCGGGTTCCGGCTTTCGGGCTCCGGCTTTCGGGCCCCGGGGCCGCTAGTCGTAGCCGGCCTCCAGGTACCACGCACCCCCCTCCACGGTGAGCAGCAACGCCCGGCCGCCGCCCACCACGACCTGGAACCGCGCCCGGCGGCGGGCGAGCGCCTGGTCCCACCAGTACTCGACCGCCGGCCAGGGCCCGGTCCAGCCGTCCACCGGCTCCTCCCGCCCCCGGACCACGACCAGGGCCGGCCGGGCCGACACCCCCGCCCGGCCGTCCACCGTGACCGGCAGCCCGGCCTCATCCAGCACCCGCACCGGCGTGGGCTCCCGCAGCACCACAGCCGGCCACACCTCCGGCAGCCGCCCCGGCCAGGGCGCGTCGGCCGGCACCGCCGCCCCGTACGGCTCGCCCCACGGCACCTTGACCGCCTGCTCCCCCGGCCCGCGCCCCCCGGCCGGTTCGATCCGGCGCAACCCGGCGTGCCCGAGCACCGCCTGCACCCGGGCGACCGCACGCTCCACCCGGTCGTCGGCGACGGCCTGGCCCCACAGCGCCAACTGGCGGCCCTGGTCCGGGGAGAGGCCGTCGGGCGCCAGGCGAAGCAGGACGAAACCGGTGTCGGGGCCCTCGTCGGCGGCCGCGAAGACGCCCGCACCCTGCCAGGCCTGCAGCTGCCAGCGGACCCGCTCGGCCAGCGCCGTCGCCGACAGCCGGCCCTCGTGGCGCCACAGCCGGGAGGCCGTCCGGCCGTCCGCGCAGGCCACCTCGACGGCCACCCGGCGGCAGGTCAGCCCGGCCCCGGCCAGCCGCCGGTGCAACGCCTCGGCCAGCGTGCGGGCGACGAACACCAGCGGCTCGGCCAGTGGCTCCGGCGGGTCGAAGCGCTGCTCGACGGCGAGGTCCGGCTCCTGGTCGCGCGGCACCAGCGGGCGCGGTTGCAACCCGCGGGCCAGCCGGTGCGCGGCCGTCCCGGACGGGCCAAAACGGTCCGCGACCGCCTCGGGCGGCAGCGCGGCGAACGCCCCGACGGTGGGCAGGCCGAGCCGCCCGAGCAGCTCGGCCGGCGCCTCGTCGCCCAGCGCGCTCACCGGGTACGGGGAGAGGAACTCCGCCGTCCGGCCCGCCGGGACCAGCACCCCGGCACGGGCGGCCAGCACGGCGGCGAACAGGCCGTCGGCGACACCGACCTGGGCGTGGGGGGTGTTCGGCGGCGCTGCGTCAGGGGTCTCGGGGGTCGCCGGGGTCTTGGGGGTCGCCGGGGTCTTGGGGGTCGCCGGGGTCTTGGGGGCCCGGGGGGTCACCGCGCCCGGGACGGCGTCCGGGACGGGCGGCCGCCCGAGAGCGTCCGCCACCGCCGTACGGACCTTGGCGGCCAGCGCCTCCTCGCCGCCGAAGTAGCGGCCCGGACCCTTCACCGGGATCGCGCACAGACCGGGACGGATCACCTCCACCCGGGGTGTGAACGCCTCCACCGCCGCGACCACCGGCTCGAAGCGGCGGGTCTCCGCCTCCGGGTCGCGATCGCGCAGCTCCAGCTCCGGGCAGAGCCGCTGGGCCAGCTTGAGCCGCTGCCCCTGCCGCACCCCGGCCGCCCGGGCGCCCGCCGAGCAGGCGAGGATCCGCCCGCCCTCGGTCACCGCCACCGGGTCGTCGCCGGTGACGGCCGCCACCGGCCAGTCCGGGCACCAGACCACGAGCACCCGGGGGGTTCGGTCCTCGGCGGTCCCGGACAGCTCGCTCCCGGGCACCTCGCCCCTGGACACCTCGTTCCCGGGCACCTCGGACCACTCGTTCCCGGGCATCTCAGACCACCGCCGCGACGTGTGGTGCCGCCGGTTCCGTCACGGGCTGCAGCTGCAGCTGCGGCTGCTCCTGGGCCGGACGCTCTTGGAACGAGCTTTCCTGGAATGGGCGTTCCTGGAATGGACGTTCCAGGAGCGGCCGTTCCTGAAGCGGGCGCACCGCGCCGTGCTCGTCCGGCAGCCAGAGCCGGGCGGTCCGGCCGCGCACCGCCGAGCCGCGGCCCTCGGCCACCACCTCGACCTGCCGGCCGACGAGCTGCCCGTAGCCGTCGCCCAGTCCGAACCAGCGCCCGGACCGCACTCCCAGCCGCAGCGCCGCGCCCGGCCACGGTCCGGCCACCAGCAGCACACAGCCGCTGCGCCGCAGTACCGCCGCCAGCCGGGCGGCCAGCTTCGGCGGCACCGGCCCGTCCGGACGCAGCATGACCAGTTCGACCGCGCCGGCCAGCACCGACACCACCTCGGCCCAGTGCGGCCCCGGGTCGTCCGCGACCAGCAGTCGGCGCAGGTCCAGCCCGTATCCCTCGGCGGCGGCCAGCCCGAGGTCCGGCAGCCCGACCGCCGCCGCCCAGCCGCCCTCGGTCTCCCGTACCCCGGCGGCGAGCGCCAGCAGCAGCCCGGTGTCCCCGCCCGCCACCGACACCGCGGTGCCGCGTCGCAGCCCGCCGTCCGGCAGGACCTCCCGTAGCGCGGGTGGCACTGGCAGCAGGCCCCGGGCCTGCGCCTGTCCGTCGCCCGGCTCCCCCGGCACGGCAGCCGGGAGCGCCACCGGCCGGAGCACGGGTCGTGCGGGCTGCTCGGCGGTAGATTCGAAAACAGATTCGAAAACGGGCACAACCCCAGGATCGAACATCCGTTCGTAAAGATTCAAGTCCGACCCGGTAGCCCCTCCCGTCACTCTCCGTGCCAGGTCGCGGCAGGCGCGGCCGACGGGCGGGCGGAGGCGTGGGGCCGGACGGGCGATATCACTCGGCCGACCGGGCTACCGACAAGTCTTTTTTCCTTGACAAATTTTTTTGTCGGACGGATCCTGGAGGGGTGCTGGACGTCGCTGTGATCGAAGACCCCGCCGCGGCCGAGGCGTCCCTGGACCCGATCCGGGCCCGGATCCTCGCCGCCCTGGCCGAACCCGGCTCGGCCGCCATGCTGGCCGGCCGCCTGGCCCTGCCCCGACAGAAGGTCAACTACCACCTGAAGGAACTGGAGCGGCACGGACTCGTCGAACTCGCCGAGGAGCGCCGCAAGGGCAACGTCACCGAACGGGTGTACCGCGCCACCGCGGCCTCCTACGTGATCTCCCCCGGCGTCCTGGCCGCCGTCAGCCCGGACCCCGACCGCTCCCCCGACCAGCTCTCCGCCCGCTGGCTGCTGGCCCTGGGCTCCCGGCTGGTGCAGGAGGTCGGAAGCCTGCTGACCGGCGCCGCCCGGGCCCGGCGGCGGGTCGCCACCTTCGGCATCGACGCCCAGGTGCGGTTCGCCTCCGCGGCCGACCGGACCGCCTTCGCCGAGGACCTGGCCCAGGCCGTGGCGACCCTCGTCAGCCGCTACCACGACGAGTCCGCCCCCGGAGGCCGCAGCCACCGGGTGATCGTCGGACTCCACCAGATCCCCGCGGCCGCGCAGGCGGCGCCGCCCGCCACCGCGCCGGAGCCGGCCGGGACCCCGGCAGAAACGACCGGGACCGCCGGGACCGCCGGGACCGCCGGGACCGCCGGGACCGCCGGGACCGCCGCAGAAACGACCGGGGCCGCCCCGGAACAGGAGGACCCACGATGACCCACCCGTTCGAGATCGAGCTGGAGACCGCCCTGCCGGCGAGCCCGGAGCAGGTCTGGGAGGCGATCGCCACCGGGCCGGGGATCGACTCCTGGTTCATGGGCCGCAACGAGCTGGACCCGCGCGAAGGCGGCACCGCCACCATGGAGACCGGAGGCCACCGCGAAGAGGCGGTGATCACCGCCTACGAACCCGGCAAGCGCCTGGCCACCCGCACGGCCACCGCCGAGGACGGCCGCTTCATGGCCTTCGAGTACCTGATCGAGGGCCGGGACGGCGGCTCCACCGTGCTCCGCGTCGTCCACAGCGGCCTGCTCGGCGACGACTGGCAGGACGAGTACGACGCGCTGCGCCGCGGCTGGCCCTTCCACCTCCACACGCTCCGCGAGTACCTCGCCCACTTCCCGGGACGCACCGCCGTCCCGGTCTTCGCCGCGGCACCGTCCGCCGGACGGCCGGAGCCGGAGGTCCGGACGGTCCTCGCCGGCGCCCTGTCACTGCCCCTCCCGGTCGCCGTGGGCGCACGGGCCCACGCCGAACCGGCCGGCCTGCCGCCACTGGACGGCGAGGTGGTCTGGTCGGACGACGAGCGCTTCGAGGTCCGCACCGCCGACGGGCTCTACGCCTTCCACCACGGCTCCGGCCTGGTGCTGATGTTCCACCACCTCTTCGGCCCGGCGCCGGAGGAGGCCGAAGCCGCCTGGCAGCGGTGGCTGACCGGGCTCCTCGCCTGAAGGCCCGAGCCTGAGCGCCCTTGCTGGCCCGGACACCTGAGTGCCACGCCTGAGCGCCCGAACCACCCGAACAGACACGAGAACGAGGAACAGAGGAACCACCGATGCGCACCCTGATCAGCACCGCCTTCATCTCGCTCGACGGCGTCGTCGACTCCCCCGGCGGCGAGCCCGGCTACCGGAACTCCGGATGGACCTTCAAGGACATCGAGTTCGTCCCCGAGGCCTTCGAGATCAAGGGCCGGGAGCAGGAGGAGGCCGGCGCGATGCTGCTGGGCCGGGTCAGCTACCAGGCGTTCAGCCCGGTGTGGCCGGACATGGCGGAATTCGCCCGCTACAAGGCCCTGCCCAAGTACGTCGTCTCCACCACCCTCACCAACGACGACCTGGTGTCGAACTGGGGCGAGACCAGCATCCTGCGCTCGCTCGACGAGGTCGCCGCCCTGAAGGAGACCGAGGGCGGCCCGATCATCGTCCACGGCAGCGCCGCCCTGAACCGGGCCCTCTCGGACGCCGGCCTGATCGACCGCTACCACCTGATCGTCTTCCCCCTGCTGCTCGGCGCGGGCAAGCGCCTGTTCAGCACCACGGACAAGGACGCCCAGAAGCTGAAGCTGGTCGAGCACGAGGTCTACAGCAACGGCCTGCAGAAGCAGGTCTTCGACGTGGTGCGCTGACTTCCGCCCCCGCAGGGATGATTGACGGTACGTCAATTCTTCCTGTGGGGGCACCTGTCGAACACCTCGGACCGGCACCGGAAATCGATGGACAGGCCTCCGGCGATCAACAGACTGGTCCCATGACTGTGACGGACGACAAGACCGACCTCCGGATCTACCTCCAGGACGCCCGCGACGCGCTGCTCTGGAAGCTCGACGGCCTCTCCGAATACGACCTGCGCCGCCCGCTCTCCCCCACCGGGACCAACCTGCTGGGCCTGGTCAAGCACCTCACCGGAGCCGAGGCGATGTACTTCGGCGACACCTTCGGGCGCCCCTTCCCCGAGCCGACCCCGCTGTGGTTCACCGGCGACACCGAGCCGAACGCCGACCTGTGGGCGCGGCCGGACGAGACCACCCAGGAGATCGTCGGGCGCTACCGGCGGGTCTGGGCGCACTCGGACGCCACCATCGAGGCCCTGCCGCTGGAGGCGACCGGCCGACTCCCGTTCGGCGACCGCCCCGAGCAGACCCTGCACCGGGTCCTCGTCCACATGATCGCCGAATGCCACCGCCACGTCGGCCACGCCGACCTGGTCCGCGAGCTCGTGGACGGCGCCATCGGCCAGCGCCCCGACGGCATCAACACCGCCGAGGGCGACGCGGACTGGTGGCAGGCCCACCACGACCGGGTGGAGCAGGGGGCCCGCAAGGCCGGCGGGCTCGCCTGACCCACTCGCCCGCCCTCCGGCTCGTCCGGGGAGCGCCTCGTCCCGGCGCCCTGCCACGCCCGGTGATCGCCGTAGGGTGTCGGGCATGACCGGTGCGGAACAGGGTGTGCAGATGACCGTCCGATGCGGGGCCTGCGGGGGCACCGCCATCCGCAGCGTCGGGCAGTTCCTGATGCACGGGCGGGAGTTGTGGTGGGACGCCGACAGCTCCTGCCCGCACTGCGGCACCACCCTCTGCGAGTACTGGGGCCCGGCGACGGTACCGGAGGACGTCCGCGAGGCACTGCTGACCACCCACGGGCCGGCCCGGCTCCGACTCGCCGGATCGCTCACCGACCCGCTGGCGGCCCTGCGGACGCTCCGCGAGGGCTCGGCGTCCTCCCTGCAGCGGACCCGTGAACTCCTCGCCGAACTCAGGGACTTCGGGCTCCACGGGACAGCCGTCGAGATGGCGTACTGGAAGGTACGGCTGACCGAGCGGGGCATCGCCGCGGAGGTCGCGGACGGCTTCGGCCGGGCGTACCGGTACGTCGGGCCGCCGGAACTGCGGTCGGCCGCCGGGCCCGGCGGCCGACCGGTCCGGACGGCGGACGAGTTCACCGCCTGGGTGGACGGACGGACGGCGGAGGAACTGGCGGAGCCGTTCACCTTCGTGGTCGACCTGGGCGGCGCGCTGCTGCTCGCCCCGCGCCGCAGCGAGCACGTGGCCTGCGCGGGCGGGCGGTTGGTGCTGAGCGCCGGAGAGATCGGGTTCCGGCGGTCGGGCGGGGGCTGGGAAGTCGAGACGATCAGCAACCACTCCACCGGCTACTGCCCCGACACCACCTCCTGGCCCGCCGTGACCGCCGCCCTCACCCGCGTCGGCCTGCCGCACCCGGGTGCCTTCACGTACGCGGCGGTCTTCCGCCGCTGCCCCCGGTGCACCGCGTGCAACCTCGTCCGCGAGGAGCACTACGCCTGCGCCTTCTGCGACGCGGACCTGCCCGCGCACTGGAACGTGGACCCGGCGGCAGGAACGCAGGCGGCAGCGGCGTAGGGGCCGGAGGTGCGGGAGCCGACGGTTCAGGAGCTGGAGGTGTAGCAGCCGGACCGGGGGTGTGCCCCGAAACCCGCGCGGCGATGTCGGGCCGGGCCGCTAGGGTCTGGGGGTCAGGGCCGGGGAAGGGTGGGGTTCGTGGGGTGTGAGCAAGTGGCGGGTTTGCCGGACGGTGTGGTGCACGCGGAGAGCCGGGAGTTCCTGGCGCGGGAGGGGCTGCCGACCGCGGGGGCGTTCCTGGAGTTCGGGGTGCTGCGGCCGTTCCCGGCGGACGCGGAGCGGCTGTTCGTCCTCGGCGAGACGGACTACTGCACCCCCTTCGCCGCCGTCGGCAACCTGGTGCTGCTGGACGGGGCGACCGGTGAGGTGTTCCTGGACAACGGCGGCCCCCGTCGGGATCCGCTGGCCTCCGACCTGACCACGCTGGCCGGCCTGATACGGGAGGTCGAGGCGGTCGCCGAGGCCGCCCGGCGGCCGGAGGCCCTGGACGGGCGGCGCGGCCCGGCCGTGGTGGCCGAGGTCATGGCGCAGGCCGAACGGCGGATGCGGGAGGTCGATCCGGGCCTGTTCGCGAGCGACTCCACGCCACCGGCGCACTGGGGCACCGCGCTGCTGGTGCGCGCGCTGGGCTGGGGCGCGCTGCCGGGCGGTCCGGGCGGGCCCGCGTACGAGGTCGGACCGGAGCTGGTGGCGGAGCTCGCCGCGCTGACGGACGAGGACGACGGCCCCGGCCAGGTGCACCGCTTCCGGCCCGAGTACCTGCCCGCCGCCCTGGTGCACGAGCCGACCCGGCGGCTGCTGACCGAAGTCGGGCTGCCGCTGGGCGGGGCGATGTTCGGGGTGTGCGAGGAACCGCTGGTCACCATGGGCGAGGCGTACCCGGAGTACTTCGACGGCGAGGAGGACCGCCCGTACCAGCGGGACTTCATCGCCCTCGGGGACTGGCCGACGGACCTCACGATCGCCCTGGACGGCGCCACCGGCCGACTCGAACTGCCCGACTGGTACGACGACGGCCAGCCCGAGGCCTACCTGAACCGCGACCTGTCCGCCCTGCTCTACGCCCTCTGGACGTACGAGCGGCTGCGCGCCGAGTGGGAGCGCTGGGACTACGGCCGGGGCCACGACACCTGGGCGGTGTTCGACCCGCAGTCACTGCTGAGCACGGTGGTGGACCGGCTGGTGGAGGCCGTCGACCCGGAAGCCTTCGCCTCGCCGGGCTGCTCCTGGCGGCTGCTCGCCGAGGACGGGCACATGGGCGGCATGCTGGGGTGACAGCGCGCGGGGTGCCGGCGCTGTCCACCGCTGGGGCAGCGTGCCGGCCGCGGGAAACGCGGCCGGGAGGGGCGCCGGAGGGCGCGGTGGGCGGGCGTAGGCAGTGCCGATTCGATCACTCGAAAGGGTGCAAGAGAGATGCACAGCGATACGGGGGACCTCTACCGCGCGTTCGCGGAGCGAGAGGCTCGCGGCAACTCCGCGATCTACCAGGACCTGGCCGAGCACCTCGCCGAGGACGGGCAGTTGTGCGCGATGCTGGACGGGCTGCCGGCCGTGAAGCGACAGCCGAACCTGCTGTTCGGTGCCGTCCGGCACCTGGGCGGGCCGGTGTCGGAGGGCTGGCCGGCCTTCCGCGACTGGGTGACGGCCCTCTGGGACGAGGTGTCGGCCACCATGCTGGAGCGCCTGACCCAGACCAACGAGTCGGGCCGCTGCGCCACCCTGCTGCCGCTGCTGGCGACCCTGCCGCAGCCGCTCGCGCTGATCGAGGTGGGCGCCTCGGCCGGGCTCTGCCTGTACCCGGACCGGTACCGCTACCGCTACCTGCCCGCGGACGGGGTGGGCGCCCCGCCGGCCGAGTTCGGCGACGCGGCGAGCCCGGTGACGCTGGACTGCGCGGTGAGCGGGCCGGTGCCGCTCCCCGCGTTCCTGCCGGAGCGGCTGCCCGAGGTGGTGTGGCGGGCCGGGGTCGACCTCAACCCGCTGGATGTCCGGGCCGAGGAGGACATGCGCTGGCTGGAGTCGCTGGTCTGGCCGGAGCAGACCCACCGGCTGGACCGACTGCGCGGCGCCGTCCGGGTCGCCCGGGCCGAGCCGCCGCTGCTGGTGCGCGGCGATCTCAACGCGACGGTACGGGAATTGGTGGAGCGGGTGCCGACGGGGGCGACGCCGGTGGTGTTCCACAGCGCCGTGCTCGCGTACCTGCCGCCGGAGGCGCGGGAGGAGTTCGCGGTGACCATGCGCGAGCTGCCCGGGCACTGGATCTCCAACGAGGCGGTCTCCGTGGTGCCGACCGTCTCCCGGCGCCTGCCCCGACCGGCCCCGGCCGGATCCGGGCTGTTCGCGCTCGCCCTGGACGAGCGGCCGGTGGCCTTCACCGGGCCGCACGGACAGTCCCTGGACTGGTTCGGCGAGGCGTAGCCGGCCGGGCTGGGACGGGGTCGCGGGCAGCCCCGGAAGTCCGGGCTTGAAGCTGCCGCAGCGGCAGCTTCTACCGTCGTACCGGGGCCGGAGGAACCGGCCCCGGTACGACGAACGTGGGGACCCGGAAGCGAGGGAGGCGGCCATGGCCTGGCCGATTGCGGAGGTCGCCCGGATGTCCGGGGTGACCGCCCGGACGCTGCGGCACTACGACGAGATCGGACTGCTTCCCCCGGCCCGGATCGGCACCAACGGCCACCGCTACTACGAGGAGCGGCAGTTGCTGCAACTGCAGCAGATCCTCGTACTGCGGGCGCTGGGCGTGGGGCTGACCGAGATCGCCCGGATCCTGGGCGAGCAGGTGGACGAGTTGCACGCCCTGCGGGGCCACCACCGGCAGCTGGTCGCCGAACGCGACCGGCTGGACGCCCTGGCCGCCACCGTTTCCCGCACGATCGCCGACCTGGAACGCTCCCGGAAGGACGGCACACTCATGACCATCAACCGCCCCGAGAACCTGTTCGAGGGCATCCAGCCCGCCGATGTCGACGCCGGCCTGCGCGACTTCCCCGAGCACGCCGAGGCGGCCCGGCGTGCGACCGCCGCGATGAGCCCGGACGAGATCGCGGCCGGGCAGCGCGAGCGGACCGCGCGCATGGTCCGGCTGGCCGAGCTGGTGGCGTCCGGCCACCCGGCCGGCGCCGAGCCCGTGCAGAGCATGATCGACGAGGAGTACCGGCTGCTCGGCACGATCCGGTCGGTCTCGGTGGAGGAGTACCGCGCGATGGCGCGTTCCTGCACCGAGAACGAGCAGTGGCGCGCCGCGTACGAGGCCATCGCCCCGGGCCTGGCCGCGTACCAGCGGGCCGCCATGGAGGCGTACGCGGCGGCGCGGCTCTCCTGAGCGCGGTTGTCCTGAGCGCGGTTGTCCCTGGGCGCGGTTGCCTCTGGGCGGGCCGCTCCTGCGGGGGACCAGCCCCGCGGGAGCGGCCGCCTCAGGAACGGCCCGCCGCCGTCACTCCGTCCGCAGCGCCGTGACCGTCCGGGTCCGGGCCGCCCAGGTGGCGGGGAGGGCGGCGCCGAGCAGGGCCAGCACCAGGCCGCCGAGTATCAGCGGCCCCACCACCGACGGGTCGAAGACGCCGAGGTCCGCGTCGGGCACGCCGATCCCGGCGGCGCGGGCCATCGCGGGCATCACCTGGTGGTGCACCGCGATCCCGATCGGCACCCCGATCAGCCCGGCCACCAGCCCGCTGCCGCAGACCGAGGTGAGCACCATGCCGACGGTCTGCCGGGGCGACATTCCGAGCGCTCTGAGCACCCCGAGGTCGTGCACCCGCTCCCGGGTGTCCAGCAGCACCGTGTTGAGCACCCCGAGCCCCGCGACCACCGAGAGCAGCAGCGTGAGCGTCCCGGCCAGGGTGTTCATCGCCAGCACCACGACGTTGATGTGCTGCTCGCCGGGCTCGGCGCTCAGTCCCATCGGCTGGACCGCACTGTCGAGCGCGTCGGCGTACGCCTTCGCGTCGGTGCCGGGGGTGAGGTCGATGTGGAAGGAGATCGCCTCGGCGGCGACGGCGCCGCCGAGCGGGGCCAGTGCGGCCCGGTCCAGGAAGACGAAGTCGTTGGTGGCCAGGACCTCGCCGGTGATCTTCGCCGGGGTGGTGCGCCCGTGGTCGGTGAGGGTCACGGTGTCGCCGACCTTCGCCTGGTTGGCGCGCAGGTAGGCCGATCCGACCACGATCTCGCCGGGGCCGTCGAACCAGCGGCCGGAGACCAGCTGGTAGCCGCTCCACGAGACGTCGCCGGTGAACGCGACCATCTCGGAGCGCCCGGTGTTCCCGGCCACGGACACCGGCGTCGGGACGCTGCTGTACCAGGCCCGGGTGCCCGGGCGGGCGCCGATCGCCCGGGCCACGGCCGCCTCGTCCACGCCGTCGGCGGACTTCGCGGTGCCCTCCATCGGGGTCTGGACCACGACCTTGCCGGCGCGCCCGGCCTCCAGGCCGTCCTGGAGGAGGCCGAGCGAGAGCGTCAGGCCGACGCAGAGGGTGACCCCGGCCGTGCCGAGCACCACCGCGGCCCCCGTGGTCGCGGACCGGGCCGGTCGGTTGAGCGGGCTCGCCAGTCCGAGGCTCAGCGAGCGCGGCACCGGAAGTCGGCCGATCCCGTTCCGAACCCTCGTCAGGAGGCCTGCCGACGCGGCCCGGCCCCGGTCGCCCTGGGCGGCGGCGCGTTTGGCGCCCGGCGCCGTCCGGCCGACCGTGAGCGCCTCCACCGTGCGCAGTCGTCCGGCCCGCAGCGCCGGCACCAGGGCGGTGCCCGTCACGGCGGCCAGGGCCGCCGCCGGGACGGCGAGGTCCACCCAGAGCGGGATGCCGAGCAGGCCGCCGCGCAGGGCCTTATGGGCAATGCCGAGGACCGGTACGGAGAGCAGGTTGCCGCCGAGCACGCCGAGCGCCGTGCCGATCCCGGCGGGGATCAGGGCCTGCCCGACGTAGGCGCGCGCGACCTGGGCCGGCGTGAAGCCCAGGGACTTGAGGATGCCGATCCGCCGGGTCGCGGCGGTGACGGCGCCGCTGACCACCACGCCGATGATCAGCACCGACATGGCGAGGCCGAGCACCCCGAAGGCCGTGACGAACGGGACGAAGGTCGAGGCCGTCCGGTTGGCCTCCTCCTGGGCGGGCCGGTAGGAGGTCGCCTTGGTGAGCGCGCCGGCCGGCACCGCGGCGGCGAGCGCGGCGTGGTCGGCCTCCACCTCGGCGTCGGTGTCGGCGTGGGCGAAGCGGTAGAGGTACTGGGCGGCGGGGGTGGTGCCGGGCGCGGTCAGCCCGGCGACCTGCTCGGGGGCGACCCAGCCGTCCGCGCTCCAGGAGACGGAGGCGGCGAGCCCGACCACCTTGAGCGTCGGGTGCCCGGGCAGGTCCGGGAACTGCATGCTGTCACCAACGGTCAGCGGGGAGTGGCCGTCCAGGAACACCACTTCGCCCGGGCCCGCGACCCAGCGGCCCATGGTGATCCGCAGGCCGTCCATCGGGCCGTCCTGGGCCCGGCCGACCAGGGTCATCGGCGGGAGCAGGCTGCCGGGCGGCGGAAGCTCGGTGTCCTCCCCCGAGCGCGGCTGGACGGTGACCGCCGGGTACGGGCCGGCCGTGGCCGTCGCACCGGCCGCGTGGGCGGCCGCGGCGAGCTGGGCGGGGCTCGCCTTGGCCGAGTCGTACAGCGCATTGAGGTGCGCGCCGTGCTGGGCGGTGAAGGACCGCTGGTACGGGCCCTGGGCGGCGACCAGCAGCCCGACCGCGAGGATGCACGCCGTCACGGACATCATCGTGGTGAGCACCATGACCAGGGTCTGCACCCGCTTGCGGCCCACCCCCGCCCGGACCACCTTGCCGAGCGCACTCATGCGTCCACCCCGCTCCGCCGCTCGTTCAGCCGCTCGTTCAGCCGCTCGCTCACAGCGCGCTCCCGGGGGCCGGTACCGCCGTGGTGTCCCGCACCAGCCGGCCGTCGAGCAGTTCGATCGTCCGGTCCGCGCAGGAGTCGGCGAGCGCGGTGTCATGGGTGACCAGCAGGATCGTCTGGCCCTCCGCGTTGAGCCCGCGCAGCAGGTCGCGGACGTCGGCGGCCGAGGCGGTGTCCAGCGCGCCGGTGGGCTCGTCGGCCAGCAGCAGCGGCGGACGGTTCATCAGCGCCCGGGCCACCGCGACCCGCTGGCGCTCGCCGCCGGAGAGCCGGCCCGGGAAGGCCTTGGCGTGCCGAGCCACCCCCAGCCGCTCCAGCAGCTCATCGGCCCGGGCGCGGGCCTGGTCGCGCCGCATCCCGGCGAGCTGGGCCGGGAGCAGCACGTTGTCCTCGACGTTCAGGTCGTCCAGCAGGTTGAAGAACTGGAACACCATGCCGATCCGCCGGCGCCGGTACTCGGCCAGCGCGGCCTCGCCGAGTTCGTGGACGGCCACGCCGTCGACCTCCACCGCGCCCTCGCTCGGGCGGTCGAGGCCGGCGATCAGGTTCAGCAGGGTGGACTTGCCGCTGCCGGAGCGACCGAGCACGGCCAGCGCCTCGCCGGCCCGTACCTCCAGGTCGAGGCCGGCCAGGGCGGGGCGGGCGGCGTCGGATCGGTCGTACGTCTTGCTGACGCCGCGGATCCGGATGATCGGCGCGTTCACGGGCCCTCCACGGTTCGGGGTCCGGCACCGGGGAGACCTGGGGCCGGCTGACGGGACATGACGCTACGAATCGCGGCCGGGGTGCGGACAGCCGTCTGGACGGCCTCTCCCAGGTGTATTCAGATACACCCCGAACTGGGTGTTCAGGCCTAGAGCACCGACCGCCCCGGCCAGGCAGACTGAGCCACCGACAGATCGGAACCGGGGTCCGCGAGGGCTCCGGAGCCGAGTGCTTCGAGGCCTCCGGACGGGGGCTCCGGGACGGCGAGGGGGCGCGTCATGACGACGGAAATGCACACGGGAGTGGTGGACCGGGTAAGCCGGGCCTGCGTGGACGGCGTGCGCGCCTGGTACGTGGTGACGCTCGCCGTGACGGGCCTGGTCTCGCTGCTGGCCGGTCCGCTCCTGCTGGCCGCCGCGCTGTTCGGCCCCGACGAGGCCGGGAGGTTCGGGCCGGGCGGCCCGTTCATCCTGACGGTGCCGCTGGGGCCGGTCGCCCTCTGGGCGCTGTGCTGGGCCACCGGGGGCGGCGGCCGGGCGGTCGGGGCCGCCCTGTTCGCCCCGGGCGCGCTCGCGGTGATGGCGACGCACCTCTACGGCGGCGCCGCGCCCGGTGGCCGGTCCGTCTCCCTCTGGCTGGCGCCCTCACTGCTGGTGCTCGCACTGTTCGGCGCGCGCTGGATCGCGACGGAGACCAGGCGGGTGGTCGGGAAGTGGAGCGGGCGGCCCGTCCCGGTGCCGTACCGCCGCCCGCCCGGCACCGCCGGCCCCTGGCAGCGGCTGCGGGCCGGCGGCTGGCTGACCGACCCGGCGGTCTGGCGGGACCTCGCCTGGGCGCTGCTCACCGGCTGCGCGGTGCTGCTCACCGCCGTGATCGTCCTGGTGGCCCCGCTCGCCCTGGAGGTCTTCGGCCGGAACGGGCCGTTCTTCCCGCTGGGCATCGTCTACGGGATGGGCCTGTGGGTTGCACCGGCGGCCGCCCTGTGGGCCTCCCCGCCGGTCCTGCGGGTCCACGAGCGGGCCGCCCGGGCCCTGCTGGGCCCCTCCCGGCGGGCCGAACTCACCCGCCAGGTCAGCCACCTGGCGCGGACCAGGGCGGACACCATCGACGCCGGGGCCGCCGAGCTGCGCCGGATCGAGCGGGACCTGCACGACGGGGCGCAGGCCCGGCTGGTGGCCCTGGGCATGCTGCTGACCGTGGCCGAGCAGCTGAAGGACGACCCGGACGCCCTCGGCCCGCTGCTGGCCGAGGCCCGGACGTCCTCGGTGAAGGCGCTGAGCGAGCTGAGGGACCTGGTCCGCGGCATCCACCCCCCGGTGCTCGCCGACCGCGGACTGGCCGACGCGGTGCAGGCGACGGCGCTGGACCTGCCGCTGCCGGTCACCTTCACCGGCGCCCTGCCGGGGCGGACGCCCGCCCCGGTGGAGTCGGCCGCCTACTTCGCGGTCACCGAACTGCTCGCCAACGTGGTGAAACACGCGGGCGCCTCGCACGTATGGATCGAGATAGGGCACAGTGACGGGCTGCTGCGGATATCGGTCACCGACGACGGGCACGGCGGCGCCGACCCGTCCCGGGGCACCGGCCTCAGCGGAACCGAACGCCGACTGGCCGCCTTCGACGGGGTGCTCGCGATCAGCAGCCCCTCCGGTGGTCCGACCATCGTGAACCTGGAGATCCCGTGCGCGTTGTCATCGCCGAAGACCTCTTCCTCCTCCGGGACGGCCTGACCCGGCTGCTGGAGGCCAACGGCATGAAGGTCACCGCGGCGGTCGAGAACGGCGACCAGTTGCTCGCCGCGGTGGCCGCCGACCGGCCCGACATCGCCGTGGTCGACGTCCGGCTGCCGCCGAGCTTCACCGACGAGGGGCTGCGGGCCGCGCTGGCCGCCCGCCAGGCCCACCAGGGCCTGCCCGTCCTGGTGCTGTCGCAGTTCGTGGAGCAGCTGTACGCGCGCGAGCTGCTGGCCGGCAGCACCGGCGGGATCGGCTACCTGCTCAAGGACCGGGTGATGGACGGCGACCAGTTCATCGACGCCGTCCGACGGGTCGCCCAGGGCGGTACCGCGATGGATCCGGAGGTGATCACCCGGCTGCTCACCCACAACTCCTCGGCCGGCCCGGTCTCCACCCTCTCCCCGCGCGAGCGGCAGGTGCTGGCACTGATGGCGGAGGGCCGCTCCAACGCGGCCATCGCCCAGCAGTTGGTGATCACCGAACGGGCGGTCGCCAAGCACACCGCGTCGATCTTCGTCCGGCTCGACCTGCAGCCCTCCGACGACGACAACCGCCGGGTGCTGGCCGTCCTGGCGTACCTCAACAATTCCTGAAAGGGGACGCAACACCACCTGCAAGGGGACGCCGATCGCAGCACGCCGCGATCGAGCAAACCTCATTTGACAGATCACCGACAAGTGATGGGCGGCCCTCCGCCGCAGGGGGCTCGCCCACCGCCGAACCGGTCATCTAGGCTGGTGCCGTGCTCATCCTTGTTCGCCGCCGCCACGTGGACCTGCTCCGCGTGACCAGCATGTCCTGTCGACGCTCCGGCTGAACCTCGCTCCAACCACCTCAACGGCGGCCCCACCCGGCCGCCCCCGCCTCCCGGCTCCCGAGCACCCGCCGCACCAGGCACTGCTCCGGCGCCCCCGGTCGACCACCGGGCCCGGCCGGGACGAGACCCAGCGGATGTCACACATGACGCAGCAGCACACCCCCATATCCGAAACCGGATCCGGCTCCACCCTCGCGGACGCCCTCCCGGTGATCGACCTCTCGCTCGCCGACGGCAGCCCGCAGGACCGCCGCCGCCTGCATGACGAGCTCCGCGCCGCGGCCACCGGCGTCGGCTTCTTCCAGCTCGTCGGCCACGGCGTCACCCCGCAGGAGACGGCCGCGCTCACCCAGGCCATGCGCGCCTTCTTCGCCCTCCCCGAAGCCGACCGGCTCGCCGTGAGCAACCTCAACTCCCCGCACTACCGGGGCTACACCCGCACCGGCGACGAGCGCACCGGCGGCAGCCAGGACTGGCGCGACCAGCTCGACATCGGCGCCGAGCTGCCCCCGCACGTCCCCGGCACCGGCGAGCCCCCGTACTGGTGGCTGGAGGGCCCCAACCAGTGGCCCGAGGCGCTCCCCGAACTGCGCACCGCCGCACTCGGCTGGATCGACCACCTCGGCGGGGTCGCCCGCCGGCTGCTGCACGAACTCCTCACCTCGATCGGCGCCAGCCCCGACTTCTACGACGAAGCCTTCGCGGGCCACCCCCACCTGCGCCTCAAGCTGGTCCGCTACCCCGGCACCGCCCCGGACGGCGCCGGCCAGGGCGTCGGCGCCCACAAGGACTACGGCTTCATCACCCTGCTGCTCCAGGACACCGTCGGCGGCCTCCAGGTCGAACGCCAGGACGGCACCTTCCTGAACATCCCGCCGCTCGACGGCGCCTTCGTCGTCAACCTCGGCGAGCTGCTGGAAGTGGCCACGGACGGCTACCTCAAGGCCACCAACCACCGCGTGGTCAGCCCGCCCGGAGCCCGCGAGCGCTTCTCCGTCCCGTTCTTCTACAACCCGCGCCTCGACGCCCACATCGCGCCGCTGGACTTCCCGCTCGCCCACCACGCCCCCGGCGCCACCGAGGACCCGGACAACCCCCTCTTCGCCGATTTCGGCCTCAACGAGTGGAAGGGCTACACCCGGGCCCACCCCGAAGTCACCCGCCGCCACCACGCCGCCCTCGCCTGACCCGGGCGGCGCCGGCGAGAACCGGGGAGACCCAGAGAGACCCTGGGAGACCCGGTTCGGCCCCAACGAGTGGGCGGGCTACACCCGGGCGCACCCCGAGCCCACCCGTCGGCACCCGACTCCCCTTGACCCACCCCGGCGGCGCCCCCGGGTGGGTCAGGCGACGCCCTGACGCGACGGGCCGGGGCGTCGACGTACCCGGCCCCGCGGTGGAGGATCCTCCTCCCCGCCCTTCGCGCCTGCTCAACCTGCCGATGTTCGGCCCGGCGAGCAGCCCTGACCGCTGCCACGACACCGGCCCGGGGACGCGCATTCCGCGGACATCCCGCCGGCGGCCGGCCGGCATCCGGCCGCCCTCGGCACCCGGTCCGCACCCAGCCGCCCCGGCATCCGTCGGCATCCCGGCTCTCGGCGCGCCAGCGGCAGCGGCAGCCAGCGGCCACCGGCGGGCCACCACGACGGGCGGCCGGTGGCGGTCCGCCGGTGGACCGCCACCGGCCGCACTGTCACACTGCTGCTGTCACAGCAGGAGTGTGCCAGCGCGGGAGGGAAGCACATGGGGGAGCACGGCGCCGTGACGGGCGGGGTTCGGCTGACGGTGGACGAGCTGGCGGCGCGGGCTGGGGTGACCGTGCGGACCGTGCGGTTCTACGGGACGAAGGGTTTGCTGCCGCCGCCGGAGTTGGGGCCGCGGCGGGTGGGGCTGTACGGGGCGGCGCACCTGGACCGGCTGGGGCTGATCGAGGAGTTGCAGCGGCAGGGGCTGACGCTGGCGGCGATCGAGCGGTACTTGGCGCGGTTGCCGGAGGACAGTACGCCGCTGGATCTGGCGATCCACCGGGCGCTGGTGGCGTCCTGGACGCCTGAGGCCGCCGAGGAGCTGGGGCGGGCGCAGCTGGAGCGGCGGGCCGGTCGGGGGCTGTCGGAGGCGCAGGTGGAGCGACTGGCGGCGATGGGGGCGTTGGAGCGGACCGACGACCCGGAGGTGTTCCGGGTGGATCCGGGCCTGTTGCCGCTGGGTGTGCGGATCCTGGACGTGCCGATCCCGCTGGAGACGCTGCTGGCCGCCCGGGCGGTGGTGCTGGAGCACAGCCGGGCGACGGCACGGGAGTTGCAGCGGCTGTTCCGGGAGACGGTGTGGAAGCCGTACCGGGAGAGCGAGCCGGCACCGGAGGAGCTGGCCCGGATGAAGGCGTTGACGGACCACATCCAGCCGATGGTGGCGCAGGCGCTGGTGACGGCGTTCCAGCGCTCCCTGCGGGAGGAACTGGGCCAGGAACTCGACCAGGAACTGGACCAGGAGCCGAGCTAGGAGCCGAGCTAGGAGAACGCCAGGAGCCGGGTGAGGCCGTGCGGGACACGGCCTCACCCGGAACCCGGGCAGCACCCCGGGTCAGTCCGTGAACGTCCGCCCCTCCGCGGCGATCCGCTCCAGCAGCGCCGGCGGCGCGAACCGCTCGCCGTAGGCGGCGGCGAGTTCGCGGGCGCGGGCCGCGAACCCGGCCGGTCCGCCTTCGTAGCCGTTGATGTACTGGAACACGCCGCCGGTCCAGGCCGGGAAGCCGATGCCGATGATCGAGCCCACGTTGGCATCGGCGACCGAGGTCAGCACGCCTTCCTCGAGGCAGCGCACCGAGTCCAGCGCCTCGCTGAACAGCATCCGCTCCTTGAGGTCCTCGAAGGGCACCTCGGCGCCGCCCGAGCCGTCCGAACCGGAGCCGGAGCCGGAGAAGTGCTCCAGCAGCCCGGGCCAGAGCCGCCCGCGCTTGCCGTCCTCGCCGTACTCGTAGAAGCCCGCGCCGCCGCTGCGTCCCGGGCGGGCGAACTCGTCGACCATCCGGTCCACGACCGCGTCGGCCGGGTGCGGCGTCCAGGTGCCGCCGGTGGCCTCGACCGAGCGCCGGTACTCGTCGCGGATCTTGCGCGGCAGGGTGAGGGTGAGCTCGTCCATCAGGGAGAGCACCTTGGCGGGGTAGCCGGCCTGGGCGGCGGCCTGCTCGATGGAGGCGGGGTGGATGCCCTCACCGACCATGGCGACGCCCTCGTTGAGGAACTGGCCGATCACCCGCGAGGTGAAGAAACCGCGCGAGTCGTTGACCACGATCGGGGTCTTGTCGATCTGCCGGACCAGGTCGAAGGCGCGGGCGAGGGCCTCGTCGCCGGTCTGCGGGCCGCGGATGATCTCCACCAGTCGCATCTTGTCGACCGGCGAGAAGAAGTGCAGGCCGATGAAGTCGCCGGTGCGCCGGACGCCTTCGGCGAGCAGGCCGATCGGCAGGGTGGAGGTGTTGGAGCAGAGCAGCGCGTCGGGGGCGACGACGTCCTCGATCTCCTGGAACACCTTGTGCTTGAGTTCGGTGTTCTCGAAGACCGCCTCGATCACCGTGTCGCAGCCGGCCAGCTCGGCGGCGTCGCCGGTGGGGGTGATCCGGGCGAGCAGTTCGTCGCGCTTGGCCTCGGTGGAGCGGCCGCGCGCGATGGCCTTGTTCAACAGCCCTTCGGAGTAGGCCTTTCCGCGCTCGGCGGCCTCGACGGTCGTGTCCTTGAGGACGACGTCGAGGCCGGCCTTGGCGCAGGCGTAGGCGATGCCCGCGCCCATCATCCCGGCGCCGAGCACGGCGACCTTGCGGACCGGCCGCCGCTCGATGCCCTTGGGGCGCCCGGCACCGGAGTTGACCGCCTGCATGTCGAAGAACAGCGCCTGGATCATGTTCTTGCTGGTCTGGCCGCAGGCGAGTTCGGTGAAGTAGCGGGCCTCGATCACCATCGCGGTGTCGACGTCGACCTGGGCGCTCTCCACCGCGGCGGCCAGGACGTTGCGCGGGGCCGGGTAGGGCGCGCCGTTCAGCTGCTTGCGCAGGTTGGCCGGGAAGGCGGGCAGGTTGGCGGCGAAGGCCGGGGTGGCGGGGGTGCCGCCGGGGACCTTGTACCCCTTGACGTCCCAGGGCTGGACGGCGGTCGGGTTGGCCTCGATCCAGGCGCGCGCCCGGGTGGTCAACTCCTCGGGGGTGTCGACGAGTTCGTGCACCAGTCCGTGTTCCAGCGCCTGCGCCGGGCGGTACTGGCGGCCCTGCAGCAGGAACTTCAGCAGGGCGTCGGTGATGCCGAACAGCCGCACCGTACGGACCACTCCTCCGCCGCCCGGCAGCAGGCCGAGGGTGACCTCGGGCAGGCCGATCCGGCTCGCCGGGGTGTTCAGCGCGATGCGGTGGTGGCAGGCGAGGGTGATCTCCAGGCCGCCGCCGAGCGCGCTGCCGTTGACGGCGGCGACGACCGGCTTGCCGAGGGTCTCCAGCGTGCGCAGCGCGCGCTTGATCCGCATGGACTTCTCGAAGACGGCCTCGGCGTCCTCGGGGCGGGCGGCGGAGAGCATCCGCAGGTCTCCGCCGGCGAAGAAGGTCTTCTTGCCGGAGGTGATCACCACGCCGCGCAGGGCGTCCCCGAGTGCGGCCAGCCGCCCGACGACGGTCTCGAAGTCGGCGGTGAAGGCCTCGTTCATGGTGTTGACGGACTGGGTGGGGTCGTCGAGGACGAGGGTGACCACGCCGTCCTGGTCCTGCTCCCAGCGGATGGTGGTGGTGTCGCTCATGAA
This sequence comes from Kitasatospora sp. NPDC034023, assembly GCF_055575795.1. Classification (NCBI taxonomy): domain Bacteria; kingdom Bacillati; phylum Actinomycetota; class Actinomycetes; order Kitasatosporales; family Streptomycetaceae; genus Kitasatospora; species Kitasatospora sp. NPDC034023. Next base: position 104,004 of record NZ_JBVIRY010000019.1, on the reverse strand, counting down.
GTTCTCCAGGTCTGCCAGGTCTACCGGGGGCCGGACTCAGATGCGCTCGACGATGGTGGCGATGCCCATGCCACCGCCCACGCACAGGGTGATCAGGCCGTAGCGCAGGTCGCGCCGCTCGAGTTCGTCGATGACGGTGCCGAGCAGCATCGCGCCGGTGGCGCCGAGCGGGTGGCCGAGGGCGATCGCGCCGCCGTTGACGTTCACCTGGTCGTGGCGGAAGCCGAGTTCGCGGATGAAGCGGAGCGCGACGGCGGCGAAGGCCTCGTTGATCTCGACCAGGTCGATGTCGGCGGCGGTGAGCCCGGCCTTGGCGAGCGCCTTGTGGGTGGCCGGGGCGGGGCCGGTGAGCATGATGGTGGGCTCGGAACCGGAGACGGCGGCGGAGACGATCCGGGCGCGCGGGCGCAGCCCGTACCGCTCGCCGACCTCGCGGTTGCCGATGGCGACGAGGGCGGCGCCGTCCACGATGCCGGAGGAGTTGCCCGCGTGGTGGACGTGGTCGATGGCCTCCACCCAGTGGTACTTCTGCAGGGCGACGGCGTCGAAGCCGCCGGCCTCGCCGATGGCGGCGAAGGAGGGCTTGAGGCCGGCCAGGGTCTCCACGGTGGTGCCGGGGCGGATGAACTCGTCGCGCTCCAGCACGACGAGGCCGCTGCGGTCGCGCACCGGGACCACCGAGCGGTCGAACAGGCCGTCCGCCTGGGCCTTGGCGGCGCGGGCCTGGGACTCGGCGGCGAAGGCGTCCACGTCGGTGCGGGAGAGGCCTTCGATGGTGGCGATCAGGTCGGCGCCGATGCCCTGCGGGACGAAGTTGGTCTCGTAGGCGGTCATCGGGTCGGCGAACCAGGCGCCGCCGTCGGAGGCCATCTTGACCCGGGACATCGACTCCACGCCGCCGGCCAGGACCAGGTCCTCCCAGCCCGAACGGACCTTGGCGGCGGCCAGGTTGACGGCTTCCAGACCGGAGGCGCAGAAGCGGTTCTCCTGGACGCCGGCGACGGTGTCGGGCAGACCGGCCGCGACGGCGGCGATCCGGGCGATGTCGGAGCCCTGGTCGCCGACCGGGCTGACCACGCCGAGCACGATGTCGTCGATCGCGGCCGGGTCCAAGCCGGGGAAGCGGCTGCGCAGTTCGTGGATCAGGCCGACGACCAGGTCGATCGGCTTGGTGCCGTGCAGCGAGCCGTTGGCCTTGCCCCGGCCGCGCGGGGTGCGGATCGCGTCGTAGACGTACGCTTCGGTGGTCACGATGGGAATGCCTTTCGGGGGCTTCGGGCTTCGGACTTCGGGGTTCGGGCTCGAGCTTCGGACTTCGGGCTTCGAGGCGGGCGGGGCGGGGCGGGGCCTCGGCGGGGCAGGGGCTCGGCGGAGGGGGTCAGCCGAGGATGGAGCGGCCCACGATCTCCTTCATGATCTCGGTGGTGCCGCCGTAGATGGTCTGGATGCGGCCGTCGGTGAATGCCCGGGCGACCGGGAACTCGCTCATGTACCCGTATCCTCCGTGCAGTTGGAGGCAGCGGTCGGCGGTGCGCTTCTGCAGTTCGGTGGCCCACCACTTGGCCATCGAAGCGTCGGCCGGGGTGAGCGCGTAGCGGTTGTGCTCGGTGATGCAGCGGTCGACGAAAGCCCGGGTGACGGCGCACTCGGTGGCCAGCTCGGCGATCTCGAAGCGGACGTGCTGCAGCTTGGCGAGCGGCCGGCCGAAGGCCTCGCGCTGCTTGACGTAGTCGGTGGTGATCTCGACCAGGTACTCGGCGCCGGCGATCGCCGAGGCGGCGATGGTGAGCCGCTCCTGGGCGAGGTTCTGCATCAGGTGGACGAAGCCGCCGTTGAGCTCGCCGATCAGGTTCTCCTTCGGCACCCGGACGTCCTCGAAGAACAACTCGGCGGTGTCCTGGGCCTTCTGGCCGATCTTGTCGAGGTTGCGGCCGCGCTCGAAGCCGGGCATCCCGCGTTCGACGGCCAGCAGGCTCAGGCCGTGCGCGCCGCCCTCGGGGGTGGTGCGGGCGACCACGATGACGAGGTCGGCGAGGATGCCGTTGGAGATGAAGGTCTTGGCGCCGTTGAGCAGGAAGTGGTCGCCCTGGTCGACCGCCTGGGTGCGGATGCCCTGCAGGTCGGAGCCGGTGCCGGGCTCGGTCATCGCGATCGCGGTGATCAGCTCGCCGGAGCAGAACCCGGGCAGCCAGCGACGCTTCTGCTCCTCGGTGGCGAGGGAGGTGAGGTAGGGGCCGATGATGTCGTTGTGCAGGCCGATCGCCAGCCCGGAGGCGCCGGCCCGGGCGAACTCCTCGGCCAGCACGGCGGCGTAGCGGAAGTCCGGCGTGCCGCCACCGCCGTACTCCTCGGGGACGGCGAGGCCGAGCAGGCCCTGGCGGCCGGCCGCGACCCAGGCGGAGCGGTCGACGATGCCGGCCTTCTCCCAGCGGTCGTAGTGCGGCAGCACCTCCTTGGCGAGGAAGGCCCGTACGGCGGCCCGGAAGTCGTCGTGCTGCTCGGTGAAGATCTCGCGCTGCAACGCTACTCTCCTTGCTCTGCTGCGGAGTTGCCCGCCTCGAAGGTGTCTGCCTCGGGGTTGTCTGCCTCGGGGGTGCCCACTGCGGGGTTGTCTGCCTCCGAGCCGTCCGCCCCGGAGGTGAGGGATGGCACGGCCCAGTGCCGGGCCACCTCGGCAGTGTCCGCGCCGGGGCGGGCCGGCGGGCGGCGCAGCGCGCCGGGGGTGGCGGAGAAGCGCGGGGCGGGGGCGGGCTGGGTGACGCCGTCCACCTCGACGTACGTCCCGCGCGCCGACAGGTGTCCGTCGCCCGCCGCCTGACGCATCGTCAGCACTGGTTCCACGCAGGCGTCGGAGCCCGCGAAGACGGCCTCCCAATCGGCCCTGGTCCGGGTGGCGAAGCGGGCGGCGATCCGGGCGCGCAGTTCGGGCCAGCGGTCGAGGTCGTACTGACCGGGCGCGTCCGGGCCGAGTTCCAGCAGCCGGGCGAATTCGGCGTAGAAGCGCGGTTCCAGCGCGCCGACGGCCAGGTGTCCGCCATCGGCCGCTCGGTAGACGGCGTAGAACGGCGCGCCGCCGTCCAGCAGGTTGACGCCACGGCGGTCCTGCCAGTGGCCGGCCGCGAGCAGGCCCCACAGCATGCTGCCGAGGTGTGCCGCGCCGTCGACGATCGCGGCGTCCACCACCTGGCCCGTGCCGGTGGCCCGGGCGTGGTGCAGCCCGGCGAGCAGGCCGACGACCAGGTAGAGCGAGCCGCCCGCGTAGTCGCCCAGCAGGTTGGCCGGGATTCCGGGTGCCTCGTCGGCGCCCCCGGGGGCCGCCACCAGCCCCAGCACCCCGGCCACCGCTGCGTATCCGAGGTCGTGTCCGGCGGTCGCGGCCCGGGGGCCCTGCTGCCCCCAGCCGGTCATCCGCCCGTACACCAGCGCCGGATTGCGCGCCAGGCACGCCTGCGGCCCGACCCCGAGCCGCTCGGCGACACCCGGCCGGTAGCCCTCGATCAGCAGATCGGCCCGCTCCACCAGGTCCAGCACCAGCCCGGGCCCTTCGGGCGACTTCAGGTCGACCAGCACCGAGCGCTTGTTGCGGTTGCTGAGGTCGTACGCCGGGTCGGTTCCGAGCGGCGACGGCTCGGGGCGGTCGACCCGCACCACGTCCGCCCCGAGGTCTCCCAGCAGCATCGCCGCGAACGGCCCCGGCCCGATTCCGGCGAGTTCCACCACTCGCACACCCGCCAACGGGCCCCGGGCGCCCTCGCCCACCGGACTGCTCGTGTCACGCACTGGCCGCAGAACCCTTCGGGGTTTGACAGTAAAGCTGTAACACTCGGGATGATAGGCAAGCGACCCGCCGGTAACAAGACCTCCACCGCCACCCGCGCCGCCCCGCACCGCACGCGTGCAGCCCAGCGTGCGGCCGGCGAAAGGGATCCGGGGAAAAAGTGTCGGACGCCTGTCGCCGTAATGGCCTAGGGTGCGAGTCAGCCATTACGGCAGACAGACAAACAGACAACGGGGAAAGCGTCATGACCACTGCCCAGCACCCTGCCCAGCCTCATGCCCAGCACCCTGCCCGCACGGTCGTCGCCGTCTCCGAACGGCTGGTGCTCACGCAGCCGCAGCAGGGGGACGCGGGGGCCATGTTCGCCGTCCACGGGGATCCGGAGACCAACCGGTACAACCCGCACGGGCCGCAGCGGGACATCGCGGCGGCCCAGGAGGCCTTGGACGGTTTCGTGGCCGACTGGGTGCGGGACGGCGTGGGGTACTGCGCGGTGTCGACGCGGGAGGAGCCGGAGGTGATCATCGGGTTCGCCGGGCTGTACCTGCACACGCTGGACGGGGAGCGGGTGTTCAACCTCTACTACCGGTTCCGGCCGTCCGCCTGGGGCCAGGGGTACGCGGCCGAGGCGGCGCGCGCGGCGATGGCGGAGGGGCGGCCGCGGTTCCCCGGCATCCCGGTGGTCGCGCTGATCCGGGCCGACAACCTGCCCTCCCGCCGGCTCGCCGAGCGGCTCGGACTGGTGGCGGACCCGGACGGCCGGGTCGACGACGAGGACCGGCTGATCCACCGGATGGCCTGATGCTCTGACGCTCTGACGGCTGACCGCCTGACCGCCTGACCGCCTGACCGCCTGACCGCCTGACGGTCTGACGGTCTGACGGTCTGAGCCGAAGATCCCCCACCGGGGGGAGACGGATCCCGCCCCGGGCGGAGGACCGCGGCCTGGGCGGGACGCGACCGTGGAGGCATGAGGATCAACGAAGGCGTCGTACGGGCCGGAGCGGCATGGACGGCGGTGGCGGCGACAGGGCCCTACCTGACGCTCAAGCTGCTCTGGCTGACCGGCCATCCGGTGGGGGCGGACGATCCCGGCTCGATGCACAAGCTCTGGCTGCTGAACCTGCTCACCTTCGGGATGGACGCGATCGCCGTCGCCCTGGCGCTGGCCTTCGTGCGGCCGTGGGGGCGGCGGGCGCCGGCCGGGCTGGTGGCGTTCCCCATGTGGGTGGCGACCGGGCTGCTCGGCACCATCCTGGTGGCGCTGCCGCTGTTCCTGCTGAGCGCCCTGGTGCTGGGTCCGGAGCACAGCGCCGACCCGAACGACAAGGGCCTCGGCGACTGGGTCTTCCTCGTCGTGTACGGCGGGTTCACGGTGCAGGGACTCGCGCTGATCACCGCCTTCGCCCTGTACGCCCGGCAGCGCTGGGCCGGGCTGCTCAAGGAACGGATCGGCGACCTGCCGGACTCCCCCACACTGACCGTGCAGCGCGCCCTCGCCTGTGTCGCCGCGCTGCTCGCCGCCGGCGTCGCGGCGGCCCGGGCGTACTGGGCGGCGGGCGGCACCGCCGGCATGCCGATCGCGATGACGGAGGACGGGAACCGGGGCGCGGCGGTGATGGACGGGGTGTTCGCCGTGATGGCGGTGGCCGCGGCGACGGCGCTGCTGGTCCTGGTCTTCCGGATCCGGCCGCGGCGGCGGCTGCTCGGCCCGCTGCTGGCGGTCTGGACCGCGGCCGGCTCGCTGTTCAGCTGGGGCAGCTGGCAGATGGTGGCCTTCGGAGCGACCACGACCCGGGTGAGCGACCTGCGGATGGCCGTGCCCGGGCTGATGCCCCTGGTGCAGACCGCCCAGGTGATGACCGGGGTGCTGGTACTGGTCGTCGGGGCGATGGCGCTGACCGAACGGGGAGCCCGGGCCGGCGCCCCTGACGTAAAGTCACCCGGGTGATCACGGGGGCGGGCACGCGGCTGCGGCGTGCGGTGGAGGCGGTGTTCGGGCGGCGGGCCCGGCTGCGCTGGGCACACCTGGTGCTGGGCGCCGCGCTGCTGATGCCGTACTGGCTGCTCTCGGTGGTGATGCTCGGGGCGCTCAACACCGACCAGGCGCCCGGCCGGCAGGTGCTGCTGCAGGTCCTCTCGCTGTTCACCTCGCTGCCGATGGCCGCCGTCACCGCGCTGGTGCCCACGGTCCGGGGGCTGGAGGGCGCGGCCGCGCGGGCGCTGTGCACGGCCCCCCGACCGGAGGAGCTGGCCACCGGGCCGGCCCGCTCGTGGCCGGCCCGGTGGCGCACCGCGCTCTGGTTCGTGCTCCACCTGTTCTTCGGCGGGGTGGTCGCCGGGATGACACTGGCCGGGACGCCGTTCGCGGTGGTACTGATCTTCTCGTTCGGCGGAGCCCAGGACCTCATCCGCTTCTGGGAGGACCGGTTCCCCGGCTGGATGTTCACCGGCCCCACCCTCGGCATCGCCGTCCTGCTGCTGATCGTCCTCACCAACGCCGCCTGCGGCGCACTGCTAGCCCGCTGGGCACCCGCCCTGCTCGGCCCCACCCCGGAGGAGCGGCTGGCCGCCGCCGAGCGCCGGGCCACCATGCTCGCCCAGCGCAACCGGCTGGCCCGCGAACTGCACGACTCGGTCGGGCATGCGCTCAGCGCCGTCGGCATCCAGGCCTCGGCGGCCGCCCGGGTGCTGCGCACCAACCCCGACTTCGCCGCCGAGGCGCTGCAGGCGATCGAGGAGACCGCGCGGGCGGCCGTCGCCGAACTCGACACCGTGCTCGGCCTGCTGCGCGAGGAGGACCCGGAGGCCGCCGGACCGGCCGGACCCACCCTCGCCGGGCTGGACGACCTGCTGCGCCAACTCGCCCGCACCGGGGTGGCGGTGGACGCCGACTTGGCCCCCGGCCTGACCGGCCTGCCTGCCCCGGTCTCCCGCGAGGCGTACCGGATCGTGCAGGAGGGCCTGACCAACGTGCTGCGGCACGCCGGGCCGGCCCCGGCCGGGCTGCGGGTCGGCCTGGCCGACGGCCGGCTGGAGATCGAACTGACCAACCCGCTGGGCCCCGCCCGCCCGAGCCGCCCCGGTGGCGGGCGCGGGCTGCGCGGGATCGGGGAGCGCGCGACGGCCCTGCGCGGCGGCAGCACCGCCGGGCCGAGCGCGGACGGAACGACGTGGCGGCTGGCCGTCTGGCTGCCGGTGGGAGGGACCGCACGATGAGAGACGGGGACACGGTGAACGGCGGACACGGCAGGAACAGCGGCGAGCGCGAAAGCGGGGACGGGCGCGAGGACCGCCGCGCGGACGACGGCAAGGACGGCCGCGAGGACGGCATCCGGGTGGTGATCGCCGACGACGAACGGCTGGTCCGGATGGGCCTGCGGGTGGTGATCGACGCCGAGCCCGACCTCACCGTGGTCGGCGAGGCCGCCGACGGCGCCGAGGTCGTCCCGCTGGTGCGCGAACTGCGGCCGGACGTCGTACTGATGGACGTCCGGATGCCCGGCATCAACGGGATCCGGGCCACCGAGCAGCTGGTCGGCGGCATGGCCGAGCCGCCGAGGATCCTGGTGGTCACCACCTTCGAGCACGACGACCACGTGTACGACGCGCTGCGCGCGGGCGCCGCCGGGTTCCTGCTGAAGCGGGCCCGGGCGGAGGAGATGGTGCAGGCGGTACGGCTGGTCGCGCGCGGGGACTCGCTGCTCTTCCCGGCGGCCGTCCGCGAACTCGCGGTGCGCCACGGCACGGACCGCCGCAGGGAGGCCGCAGTCGAGCGGGGGCCGATCGGGCGGCTGACCGAACGGGAGGGGCAGGTGCTGCGGCTGATGGCCACCGGGCTCAACAACGGCGAGATCGCCGCTCGGCTGGTGGTGAGCCAGGAGACGGTGAAGACCCACGTCGGCAGTGTGCTCGCCAAGCTCGGCGCGCGGGATCGCACCCAGGCGGTCATCGCGGCGTACGAGTCCGGGTTCGTACTGCCGGCCTGAGTCGTACTTCCGGCCGCAGCGTCCGGCCTGAGGTGCCGGCCTGAGCTCCGCAGGGGTCGCACACAGGTTCCACCTCGCCCGTACCAGCGAGTAGAGTGCGATTTTCCCCTCAGCCGTCCGATACCTCCCGTATCGCCTGAAACGAACTGGTGGCCGCATGACAGTCCGGACCCGACCCGCGCTGTGGTGGCGCATGGGAATCGTGCTCTCGGCGGGCCTCGGCCTGACCCTCGGGACGGCACCGCTGGTGTACTTCACCGTGCAGAGCAACGTGATCGTGCTCGGCTACTTCATCGGAGCGGTGTACTGGATGATCCAGCGCGGCACCGTGGACGCGCCCGCGCCCCGGCTGCGCGGCGCCGCCACCCTGTACATCCTGATCACCGGGCTCGTCTCGCACGTCCTGCTGCAGCACGGCGCCAGCCCCCTGCCCGGGCTGGTCAGCGGGCCGGACAAGCTGGCGCACTGGTCCTCGTTCTTCCTGCACTACGTGACACCGGTGATGGTGATCGTCGACTGGCTGGTGCTGAAGCCGCGCAACGCGGCGGCCTGGAAGGACATCCCACTCTGGCTGGCCTTCCCGCTCGGCTACGCGGCGATCGTGCTCGCCCGCAACGCCCTGTTCGCCGACTACCCACTGCCGTACCCGTACTTCTTCTTCGACCCGACCACCAAGGGCTACGGCTACGTCTGGGGCCAGATCGCCCAGTTGACCGTCGAGTTCGTCGTGCTCGCCGCCCTCGTCGTCGGGCTGGACCGGCTCGGGACACTGGTCGCGGGCAAGCTCAAGCCCGCCCGAGCGTAGGCACGTCCGGCGGCCGGGCTCAGGGACTCGTCCCTGAGCCCGGCCGCCGGGTTCTCGCCCCAGCCGCCAGGTGCTCGCCCCAGCCGCCCCGGCTTCTCTGCTGCCCCGGCGGAGCGGTGTTCGCTACATCGGTGTCCGCTACATCGGATCCACCGCCCGCAGGTCGCCGTCCAGCTCCAGCCACCTCGTCACGCCCAGGCCGCGCAGGAACGGCAGGTCGTGGCTGGCCACGATCAGCGCGCCCCGGTAGGCGGCCAGCGCCTGGGTGAGCTGGTGGACGCTGGCGAGGTCCAGGTTGTTGGTCGGCTCGTCGAGCAGCAGCAGCTGCGGCGGCGGGTCGGCCAGCAGCAGGGCAGCCAGCGTGGCGCGGAACCGCTCGCCGCCGGAGAGGGTGGCAGCCGGCTGGTCGGCCCGGGCGCCGCGGAACAGGAAGCGGGCGAGCCGGGCGCGGATCGCGTTGTCCCCGGCGGCCGGGGCGAACAGTTTGACGTTCTGGACGACGCTGAGCTCGTCGTCCAGCAGGTCGAGCCGCTGCGGGAGGTGCCGCAGCGGCACCGGGGTGGTGATCTCTCCTTCCAGTGGGGCGAGTTCGCCCGCGATGGCGCGCAGCAGGGTGGACTTGCCGGCCCCGTTGCGGCCGACCAGGGCGATCCGTTCGGGGCCGCGCAGGTCGAGGTCGGCGGTGCCGCCGTGCGGCAGCCGGACCTTCTGCAGGGTGAGGACGGTGCGCCCGGCCGGGACCTCGGTGCGCGGCAGGTCGATCCGGATCTCGGCGTCGTCGCGTACCGCTTCCTCGGCCGCGCTGAGCCGTGCCTTGGCGTCCTCCAGCCGCTCGGTGTGCATGCCCTGGAGCCGCCCGGCGGTCTCCTGGCCCTTGCGTTTGAGCATCCCGGCGAAGATGTGCGGGTCGTTGCGGGTGACCGAGCGCTTCCTGCCGTACGCGGCGCTGCGGTCCAGCCGGCTCCGGGCCTCGACCAAGTCCCGCTTCTGGCGCTGGACATCGGCCTCGGCGTTGCGCAGCAGCCGCTCGGCGGTCTCCTGCTGGGCGGTGAGGGTGCGCTCGTAGTCGGCGAAGTTGCCGCCGTACCAGGTGACGTCGCCGTCCCGCAGGTCGGCGATCTGGTCGACGTGCTGCAGCAGTTCGCGGTCGTGGCTGACGATCAGCATCACGCCGTGCCAGCCGGCCACCGTCTCGTAGAGCCGCTCGCGGGCGGCCCGGTCGAGGTTGTTGGTGGGTTCGTCCAGCAGCAGGACGTCGGGGCGGGCCATCAGCAGGGCGGCCAGCCGCAGCAGCACCGCCTCGCCGCCGGAGAGTTCGCCGGTGGTGCGGTCGAGGCCGAGGCGGCGCAGGCCGAGCCGGTCGAGCGTGGCGCGGGCGCGCTCCTCGACGTCCCAGTCGTCGCCGACGGCGTCGAAGTGGCGCTGGTCGGTGTCGCCGGACTCGATGGCGTGCAGGGCCTCGCGGGCGGCCCGGATGCCGAGTGCCTCGTCCACTCGCAGGGTGGTGTCGAGTGTCAGGCCCTGTGGCAGGTAGCCGAGTTCGCCGTCGACCCGGACGGTGCCGCCGGTCGGGGTGAGGTCGCCGGCGATCAGCCGCAGCAGGGTGGACTTGCCCGCGCCGTTGAGCCCGATCAGGCCGGTGCGGCCGGGGCCCACGGCGAGGTGGAAGCCGTCCAGGACGGGCTTGCCGTCGGGCCACTCGAACGCGAGGTCGGTGCAGAGGACGGCGGTGGTGGGTTGTGCCATGAAGGCCTCCCGGGATGGTTGCCGATGGGGTGGTGAGCAACACGGGGAGACGCCGCTGGTGCGGAACCGGTCCGGCCGGAGGGGGACGAAGGGGTGGCGTCACACGGAGGATCGCCACGGGGCCGTGACTGAGGTCGCACACGCGCGCACCACGCGGCAGCAGGGCCTGCGTGGCGGGGCGGTGTCCCGGGACCTCAGTAGAGCAACGGCCTTCTCCTTGTCTGGCTGATGACCCGAACCACGCTAGGCACACCGGGGAACGTGTGCAACCGATTTTCCGGCCGCGACGGGATCCCGACGAGGCCCCGACGGAGGCTCCGTGCCGATCCCGTGCCAATCCGGTGACAGCCTCGTCCCGGTCAGGGGTGGGTGTAAGGAGTTCCTTATCCACATGGCAGACTCCTCACCGCCATACCTGCGGCGAAGTGCAGCCGTACCCGCGGAACGGGCCGTATGGCGGTAGTCAACAGGGGGATTTGAACTCATGTCACCGATATCCCGGCCGAGCCGTGCCGTCCTGGGCGCCTCCGTCGCCGCACTGACCATGGTGGTCGCCACCGCGTGCGGACCGGACAACAGCGACCCGGCCGGCGCCCAGACCACGGCCCCCTCCGTCGCGGCCAGCGCCTCCGGCAAGCCGGGCGCGGCGCCGATCAAGCTTCCGACGCTCGAAGAGCTGAAGACCTGGAAGCCCGAGGACTGGGACAAGTGGGCCCAGGCGAACGTCATCACCCCGGCGGTCAAGGGCTACTGGACCCTGCAGAAGCTGCTGGAGGCCAAGCCGAAGCCGCTGCCCCAGGCCCCGGCCCAGGACCCGACGCAGGCGCCCGCCCAGCCGACCGCGCAGCCCACCAGCGCCGCCCCGGCCCCGGCCCAGCCCACCGCCGCCCAGCCGCCGGTCGGCCCGGACCAGATGCCCGCCATGGTCCCGGCGAAGCCCGTGGCGCACCCGTTCCCGAAGAACATGCACGTCAACGGCAAGCTCTTCTTCAAGGACGGCAACGACGACTACGTGTGCTCCGGCACCGTCGTCTCCGACCCGGCCAACCCGGGCAAGAGCAACCTGGTGTGGACCGCGAGCCACTGCCTGCACGGCGGCAAGGGCAACAAGTACTACACCGACATCACCTTCGCCCCGGCCTTCAACAGCAACGGCGTGCTGAGCAACGGCAACAAGCAGAAGTCCAAGCTGGACGACGCCGAGCCGTACGGCGAGTGGGGCGCGACCGCCGGCATGGTCTCCCCGCAGTGGACCGCCGAGGCCGACCCGGAGCACGGCGGCCCGTGGAGCCAGTACGACTTCGGCATCATCAAGGTCGCCAACCCCGACCCGAACGGCAAGTCGCTGGAGGAGACCGTCGGCGGCTCGGTGCCGCTGTGGTTCAACGCCCCGCGCGACCAGCTGGCCGCCGTCTCCAACTACGGCTTCCCGGAGGGCAAGCCCTTCGACGGCGTCGAGCTGGAGCACTGCGACGGCGGCAAGCCGTCCAAGAAGACCGGCGACCCGAGCCGCCCGGCGATGCTGCTGATCGGCTGCAACATGACCGGCGGCAGCAGCGGCGGCGGCTGGTACGCGACCAAGGACGGCAAGCCAGCCCTGGTCAGCGACACCTCCATCGGCAACGGCGCGAACACCTACGAGGCCGGTCCGTACCTGGAGGACGTGGCCCAGCACATGTTCGACTACTTCTCGAAGAAGGCCAAGTGATCCACGGGGGATGATCCCCCACCGGTCCCGGGGGCCGCGGCTGCCACAGCCGCGGCCCCCGGGCCTTTCCGTTGCCGGCCGGCTTTTTCCGGTGCCGGCCCTGTTCCTCCTACAATCGGGCCCATCATGAGCGCGACACTCGTAGTCAAGGACCTCAGCGCCGGCCACGGCGAACGCACCCTCTTCTCCGGCCTGGACCTGGTCATCGCCCCCGGCGACGTGATCGGCCTGGTCGGTGTGAACGGCGCCGGAAAGTCGACCCTGCTCCGGCTGCTGGCGGGCCTGGACACCCCCGAGGGCGGCTCGCTGCGGCTGAGCCCGGCCGGTGCCAACATCGGCCACCTCCCGCAGGAGCCGGAGCGGCGCGAGGGCGAGTCGGTGCGCGCGTTCCTGGCCCGCCGCACCGGCGTGGCGGCCGCCCAGGCCGCGCTGGACGAGGCCACCGAGGGCCTGGTCGAGGGCCGGGCGGGCGCCGACGACGCGTACGCGGCGAGCCTGGACCGCTGGCTGGACCTCGGCGGCGCCGACCTGGAGGAGCGGGCCGAGGAGGTCGCCGACTCCCTCGGGCTGAAGGTCTCGCTCGACCTGCCGATGACCGCGCTCTCCGGCGGCCAGGCCGCCCGGGCCGGCCTCGCCTCGCTGCTGCTCTCCCGCTACGACGTCTTCCTGCTCGACGAGCCCACCAACGACCTCGACCTGGACGGCCTGGAGCGGCTGGAGGCCTTCGTCAAGGGCCTGCGCACCGGCACCGTGCTGATCAGCCACGACCGCGAGTTCCTGGCCCGCACCGTGACCAAGGTCCTGGAGCTGGACCTGCACCAGCAGCAGGTCAACCTGTACGGCGGCGGCTACGAGGCGTACCTGGAGGAGCGGTCGGTGGCCCGCCGGCACGCCCGCGAGGATTACGAGGACTACGCCGACACCAAGGCCGGGCTGGAGGCCCGCGCCCGGATGCAGCGCGGCTGGATGGAGCACGGCGTGCGCAACGCCCGCCGCAAGTCCTCCGACAACGACAAGATCGGTCGCGCGATGCGCTCCGAGTCCACCGAGAAGCAGGCCTCCAAGGCCCGCCAGACCCAGCGGATGATCGAGCGCCTGGAGGTGGTCGAGGAGCCCCGCAAGGAGTGGGAGCTGCGGATGGAGATCGCCGCCGCGCCGCGCTCCAGCTCGGTGGTCGCCACCCTGAACGGGGCCACGGTCCGGCGCGGCGACTTCGCCTTCGGCCCGGTGGACCTGCAGATCGACTGGGCCGACCGGGTCGCCATCACCGGCGCCAACGGCGCGGGCAAGTCCACGCTGCTGGCCGCCCTGCTCGGCCGCCTCGAACTCGACGGCGGCAGCGGCTCGCTGGGCTCCGGCGTGGTGGTCGGCGAGGTGGACCAGGCGCGCGGCCTGTTCCTCGGCGGGGAGCCGCTGGCGGAGGCCTTCGCTGCCGCCGTACCGGAGCTCTCGCCGGAGGACGTGCGCACCCTGCTGGCCAAGTTCGGCCTGAAGGCGGTGCACGTGATGCGCCCGGCCGGCACCCTCTCCCCCGGCGAGCGCACCCGGGCCGCGCTGGCGCTGCTGCAGGCCCGCGGGGTCAACCTGCTGGTCCTGGACGAGCCCACCAACCACCTGGATCTGGCCGCGATCGAGCAGCTGGAGTCCGCACTCGGCTCGTACACCGGCACCCTGCTGCTGGTCACCCACGACCGGCGGATGCTGGACACCGTCGCGGTGAACCGGCGGATCGAGGTCCGGGACGGGCGGGTGCACGAGCTGTAGCGGCCACTATTGGTCTCTACCTCTTCCCGGAGGGACCGCCATGTGCTGTGCTGTCGCCCATGGTTGACAGGACAGACGTTGACGCAGACGTCGACAGCACGGACATCGACAGTGCGGTGAGCCCCGTGGCGGAGAGCACCGTGGCGGAGAGCACCGTGGCGGGGACGTCCCACCCGACCGTCCCCCTCGCCCCCATGACGGTCCCGGCCCACGAGGCCGAGGCCCGCAGCAGGTCCTTCCACGAGGTGATGGCCCAGCGCCGGACCGTCCGCGACTACGCGACCCGCCCGATCCCGGACGGGGTGGTCGAGTGGGCGGTCCGGACCGCGAGCACCGCGCCCAGCGGCGCACACGTCCAGCCCTGGCGGTTCGTGGTGATCACCGACCCGGAGCGCAAGCGGCGGCTGCGCGAGGCCGCGGAGGCCGAGGAGCGCGAGTTCTACGGCCACCGGGCGTCGGAGGAGTGGCTGGCCGCGCTGGCGCCGATCGGCACCGACTGGCGCAAGCCGTTCCTGGAGGACGCGCCGGCCGTGATCGTCGTGTTCGAGGTGCACAAGGGGCCCGGATCGCCGCGCCCGTACTACACCAAGGAGTCGGTGGGGATCGCGGTCGGGCTGCTGCTGGCCTCGCTGCACCAGGCCGGACTGGCCACGCTGACCCACACACCGAGCCCGATGAGGTTCCTCAACGAGGTGTGCGACCGCCCGGCCGAGGAGCGGGCGGCGTACGTGATTCCGGTCGGTTACCCGGCCGAGGGAGCACGTGTGCCGGACCTGCGGCGCAAGGAGCTCGACGAGGTGCTGGTCCGGCTCTGACGCGCCCCGGTCGGCGGCCGTACGCCGGGGCCGCGACCGCGCGCCGGGGGCCTCCGCCGTGCGCGCCCGCCATCAGGGGGCTTCCGACCGGGCCGAATGGTGACAGGTCCGGGCCAAGGACATAATCGCCGTCATGAGCCAAGCACAGCCACGGTCCTGTGACTCCGTCCCGGTCGAAGAGGCGCGCACGGCCGACCGGGCGCGGGCGGCGGCCGAGGTGACCACCGGGCGGCCGCCCGAGCTGCTGCGGCTGCCCGGCGGTCTCTGGCTGCGCCGCCGCGGCAGCACCCACGCGGTGGCGCTGAACCGGGCCGTCCGGGCCAACCTGGAGCACCTGCGGCCCTGGATGGAGTGGGCGGCCGAGGCCCCGACCCGGGCCCAGACCGCCGAGCTCACCCGGGCCGGCTCCGCCGCCTGGGAGGCCGGCACCGACTTCATGTACCTGGTCGGCCTGGACGCCGAACCCGGCGCCGTGATCGGCGCCGTCGGCCTGCACGGGCGGATCGGCCCGGGCGCACTGGAGATCGGGTACTGGGTCGGCGCCGGGCACGTCGGCCGGGGCATCGCCACCACCGCGGCCGGGGCGCTGACCGAGGCCGCGCTGGCCCTGCCCGGGATCACCCGGGTCGAGATCCACTGCGACCGGGCGAACGCCGCCAGCGCGGCCGTCCCGCGCAAGCTCGGCTACCGGCTGGACCGGGTCGCCGCGGCCGCCGTCCGGGCTCCGGGCGAGACCGGACGGCAGCTGGTGTGGGTCAAGGAACGGACCGGGTCCGTGCGGGACGGCCGGTAGCGCCCGCCGGCCGGTAGCGCCCGCCGGTCAGTAGCGCCCGCCGGTCGGCGCCGGCAGCGCGTCCAGCTCGGCGAGGTCGGCCGCCGAGAGCACGACCTCGGCCGCGCCCACGTTGTCCACCAGGTAGCGCGGCGTCCGGGTGCCCGGGATCGGGAAGACGTACCGGCCCTGCGCCAGCACCCAGGCCAGCGCCACCTGCGCGGGCGTGGCACCGATCCGCTCGGCGACCTCCCGGACCTTCCCGACCAGCGCCAGGTTCGCCTTCAGCGCGTCCTGCTGGAAGCGCGGCAGCCGGCGGCGGAAGTCGTCGGCGGGCAGCTCGTCGAAGGAGGCGATGCTGCCGGTCAGGAAGCCCCGGCCGAGCGGGGAGAACGGCAGGACGGCGATGCCCTGCTCCTCGGTGTACGGCAGGACCTCGGCCAGCGCGTCCCGGGTCCACAGGGACAGCTCGTTCTGCACGGAGGCCACCGGGTGCACCGACTGCGCCCGCTTGATCTCCTCGACGGTCACCTCGGAGAGGCCGATGCTCCGGGCCTTGCCCGCCGCGACGACCTCGGCGAACGCGCCCCAGGTCTCCTCGATCGGGACCTGCGGGTCGACCCGGTGCAGCTGGTAGAGGTCGACGTGGTCGGTGCCCAGGCGGCGCAGGCTCTCGTCGATCGAGCGGCGCACGTGCTCGGGCCGGCCGTCGCGCTCCTGCTGGCCGTTGCCGCCCGGGACGATGCCCACCTTGGTGGCCAGGAAGGCGCGCTCCCGGTACGGGCCGGCCAGGGCGGCGCCGACGACCTCCTCATTGGTGTACGGGCCGTACATGTCGGCGGTGTCGATCAGGCCGACGCCGAGGTCCAGCGCCTGCCGGATCACCCGGACGGAGTTCTCGTCGTCCCGGTTCTGCACGTCGTAAGCCCAGGTCATGCCCATGCAGCCGAGGCCGATGACGCCGATCTCGGGGCCCTTGGTACCGAACGAGGCCTTGCGCATGACGGTGCTCCCATGTGTTGTCTTCGCGGTGGTTCGTGTCGTGGTTCGTGTGGCGGTTCGCGCAGTGATTCGCGTGGTGGTGCGTGATCAACGCCTTCAGCTTTCACCTTGGAGTGCACTCAAGGTCAAGTCCGTTCGTACGGCCATCGGCTCACCGCGGGGGGTGCGGGCGGGGCGCACGATTCCGGTTTCACCACCAGGCAGGAAGACCCGGCCGTCAGCCCCCCGTCGTTCGTCCCCGGACCTTTCACCGGGTCATCACAGGTACCCCTCCGCCAAACCGGCGCGCGAGAGCCCGCGCGCGAGCACCCCGCACCACCGGGCGCCGCCCGTCCGGCCTTGGCAGGGCCCACCGGGACGGTCGACGCTCTGTGCACGGCCGATCATCGGCTCATCGCCTCACACCTCACATCCCATCGGGGAGGACCCATGCAGCTCTCGCGCACCCGCGTCACCGTCGTCGCCCTGCTCGCGGCCGCCGCCACCGCGCTCGCCGTCCCGGCGCAGGCCGCCGGCGGGCACCGCGCGCTCAGTCACTTCGACGACGGCAGCTTCGAGACGCCCAAGGCCCCGGCGAACGCCTTCACCGAGTTCAGCGCCGGCCAGGTCATCGGCCCGTGGCAGGTCGTCAGCGGCAGCGTCGACCTGAGCGGCGCGGGCTTCTGGCAGGCCGCCGAGGGCGACCAGTCGCTGGACCTCAACGGCGGCAGCAGCGGCACCGTCGCCCAGACCTTCACCACCGTCCCGGGCGCCACCTACTCGGTGACGTACGCGCTGGCCTCCAACCCCGCGGGCGGCCTGGCGCTGAAGACCGGCCGGGCCCTGATCGACGGTCAGGACTTCCAGGACTTCTCCTTCGACTCCACCGGCAAGACCAGGGCCGCGATGGGCTACGTGGGGCGGCAGTTCAGCTTCGTCGCCCAGAACTCGTCCACCACGCTGTCCTTCGCCAGCACCGTGGCGGGGGCGTACGGACCGGTGATCGACAACGTGCAGGTCAAGGAGTGCAAGCCCTGCTGCGGCTGACCGACCGACCCGCGGGGGCCGCCACCGTCCCGGGCCCCGCCTTAACCCTTCCTAAAACCTGCCCTCGGCGAGGCGTCCGGTGCCGGGAAGTGCTTGACGTGCACAGCTGGTCTAGTCCAGTTTGATGCTCAGCACCGCGCTCCCCCGCACCGGACCACCCCAGGCCGCCCGCCCCGCGCCTCCCCCCCCCTCGCGGCGCGGGCGGCCCCCACGTCCCGAGAGGCACCCCCATGCCCAGCGCGCCCCAGCACGCCCCCGCGCACCGCCGCCCCACCGGCCGGACCACCCTGCTGAGCCTCACCGCCGCCACCGCACTGGCGGCCGGCGGCCTGGCCGTCCTCGCCGGGAACGCCGGGGCCGCCGACGGCAACCTGCTCGCCAACGGCGGCCTGGAGAGCGCCGAGCCCAGCCCCTGGAGCTGTTCCGCCGGCACCGGGAGCGTCGTCAACTCCGGTGCGCACAGCGGGACGTACGCACTGAAGGGGGCGGTGAGCGCGAGCGACACCGCGCAGTGCGGCCAGACCGTCAGCGTCCGGCCCGGCACCACGTACAGCCTCAGGGCCTGGGTGCGGGGCCAGTACGTCTACCTCGGCGCCACCGGCAGCGGCGTCACCGACCCGGCCACCTGGACCCCGGGCGGCGCCGACTGGCAGCAGCTGTCCACCAGTTTCACCACCGGCCCGGCCACCACCAGCATCACCGTGTACCTGCACGGCTGGTACGGGCAGGGCGGCTACCTGGCCGACGACATCACGCTGACCGGCCCCGGCGGGGGCCCCAGCACCCCGCCGCCGAGTTCGAGCACGCCCACCGCCACCCCGACCGGCACGCCCACCGCGACGCCCACCGGCGGCCCGAGCACCCCGCCGCCGAACGTCCCGCTCCCGGTCGCCCCCTACATCGACATGGGCGCCTGGCCCACCCCGTCCATGCCCGACCTGGCCAAGGCCGGCCACCTCAAGGGCTACACGATGGGCTTCGTCACCGGCGTCGGCTGCAAGGCCAGCTGGTTCAACGCCTACGACCCGCGCACCGGTTGGGCCAAGGACCAGGTCGACGCCCTGCGCGCGGCGGGCGGCGACGTCAAGGTCTCCTTCGGCGGCGCCGGCGGCACCGAACTCGCCGCCGCCTGCACCTCGGTGGACTCGCTGTTCGCCGAGTACGACGCTGTGGTGAAGGCCTACGACCTGCGCTACGTCGACTTCGACATCGAGGGCGCGGCGATCGCCGACACCGCCGCCAACGACCGCCGCTCCGCCGCGCTCGCCAGGCTGCAGCAGGCCCACCCCGGCCTCAAGGTCTCCTTCACCCTGCCGGTCCTGCCCGAGGGCCTGACCGCCGAAGGCGTCGCGATCGCCAAGTCGGCCCGCGACGCCGGAGTGAACACCGACCTGGTCAACATCATGGCGATGGACTACTACCGGAGCGGAACGGACTACGGCAACGCCGCCGTCCAGGCCGCCCAGTCGCTGTTCGGCCAGCTCAAGGCGCTCTACCCGGCGAAGACCGACGCCCAGCTGTGGGCCATGGTCGGCGTCACCCCGATGATCGGCGAGAACGACGACCACCAGATCTACAACCAGGCCGCCGCCCAGCAGTTGGTGACCTTCGCCAAGCAGAACCACCTCGGCCTGCTCGCCTTCTGGGACGCCACCCGGGACGCCAACGCCTGCACCGGCGGCTCGCTCTCCAAGTGCACCAACATCCCGCAGCAGCCGTACGAGTTCGCGAAGCTCTTCGCCCAGTACCCGGGCTGACCAGCGGGCTGCCGACTGCTGATCACCGTTCCGGGGTGCCGGCTCCGGAACGCCGGCCGGGTCAGGGCCACCGGCACTGCGGGTCGGTTCGCCCACGCCCGACTGCGGCCGAGCACCCGGGGGAAATTGACATCTCATCGTCCCGGACCGTCGGCTACTGTCCCTCCCACCTGTACGGCACGAGGGAGCGGACATGACGGTCCGGGACGACCACAACCAGCTGATCACCATCCATCCGACGAGCGACGCCGCCTGCGCCGGCGGCCTCACCACCGAGGAACTCGCCGCGTTCAGCCGCACCCTCGGCCGCCTCCGCGCACTCCCCTCCCACGACCGCACCCGGCTGCACGCCGAGCGGCAGCTCAGCTCCTTCGTGATGGAGAGCCGCAAGCGCCGCCGCCAGGAGTCGCGGCAGGCCCTCCGGGACGCCGACGCCGCACTGCTCGCCGCCACCGCGACCGGCGGCCGGCACCGCCGCGAGGACGCGCCGCTCGCACCCGGCGGCGGGCCCGTCGGCGAGCTGCGGATACCGCGCAAGTGCTACGTCTGCAAACAGGCCTACCGCCAGGTCGACGGCTTCTACCACATGCTCTGCCCGGACTGCTCGGCCGACAACACCGCCCGCCGAGCCCTCGCCACCGACCTGCACGGGCGCCGCGCGCTGCTCACCGGCGGGCGAGTGAAGATCGGCTTCCAGCTCGCCCTGATGATGCTGCGCGACGGCGTCGAGCTCATCGTCACCAGCCGCTTCCCCCAGGACACCGTCCGCCGCTTCCGCGCCGCCGAGGGCAGCGAGCGCTGGTGGGAGCGCCTCACCGTGGTCGGCATCGACCTCCGCGACCCGCGCCAAGTCCTGGGCCTGACCGAGCAGTTGCGCGCCGACGGACGCCCACTCGACATCCTCGTCAACAACGCCGCCCAGACGCTGCGCCGCCCGCCCGAGTCGTACGCACTGCTGGCCGCCGGCGAGCAGGACGCCCTGCCCGCCGCCGACCGCCGGGCCATCGGCCACGCCCCCGGGTTCCGGCCGCTCGCCGGGACGCCCCGACTCCCCTCGGGCATGGGATCCCTGCTCGACCTGACGGACGAGGCCGGGCTGCTGCCCGACCTCGCCGCCGCCAACTCCTGGTCCGCCACGCTCGGTTCGCTCGACCCGGCGGAGATCCTGGAGACCCAGCTGGTCAACGCCCTGGCCCCGGCGCTGCTCTGCGACCGGCTGCTGCCCCTGCTGCTCGCCTCCCCGCAGCCCGCCCGCTACATCGTCAACGTCACGGCCGTGGAGGGCCGGTTCGCCGTCCGCAACAAGACCGCCCGGCACCCGCACACCAACATGGCCAAGGCCGCGCTCAACATGCTCACCCGCACCAGCGCCGCCGAACTCGCCACCCGGGGCGTGCACATGTGCGCCGTCGACACCGGCTGGATCACCGACGAGAACCCGGCGCCCAAGAAGGCCCGGATCGCCGCCCACGGCTTCCGCACCCCGCTGGACATCGTGGACGGCGCGGCCCGGGTGTACGACCCGATCGTCCGGGGCGAGGCCGGGCACCCGGTGTCGGGCGTGTTCCTCAAGGACTACCGGGTGGCGGAGTGGTGAGGTGACGGCCCACCTGTCGTAGCAGCCACCCCAGGGAGCTGTGAGACCTGTGGGACCCGTGACAACGGCCCGCCCCGGGAAGCCGCCCCGGAGCGGGCCGCCGCCGGCTCAGCGGCCGGTGGGTAGGTTGGCCCCACCGGTGCAGTCGAACACCACGCCCGTCACGAAGGTGTTGGCCGCCAGCATGTGGATCGCCCGGGCGACGTCCTCGGCGCGGCCGACCCGGCCGACCGGGGTGGTGGCGGCGAGGCCCTCGAAGAGCGCGGTGCGCTGCTCGGCCGGGACACGGTCCCACCACGGGGTGTCGATGACGCCGGGCGAGACCGCGTTGACCCGCAGCGGGGCGAGCTCGACGGCCAGCGGCGGGACCATCGCCTCCAGCGCGCCGTTGATCGCGGCCAGGCCTGCGGTGCCGGGGATGGCGGCGCGGGCGGAGGCGGCGGTGATCAGGGTGACCGAGCCGTCGTTGCGCAGGTGCGGCAGCGCCGCCTGCAGGACGCGGACCTGCGGCCAGAACTTGGCGTCGAAGCCGGTGGCGAGGTCGGCCAGGTCGAGCTGGGCGAACGGGCCGCTGCCGGCCGCGCCGCTGACCGCGACGACCAGGTGGTCCACGGTGCCCTCCTCGGCGAAGAAGGCGGCGACGGCGGCGGGGTCGGCCGCGTCCAGCTGACGGCCGGTGGTCTTGCCCCCGATCCGGGCGACGGCGGCGTCCAGCCGCTCGCGGTCACGGCCGGTGACCACGACCTCGGCGCCGTCCGCCGCGAAGGCGGTGGCGGCCGCCTCGCCGATGCCCGAGCTGCCGCCCATCACGACGACGTGCTGTCCGGCGAACTGGTTTGACGCGGTGCTCATGGTGGGGCCTTTCAACTTGTCGAGACCGTCTGTTCCGGTAATGATGTTTGTCGAGACTGCTAGTCTTGTCAAGCGGGGGCAAGAAAACGGGGCAGGAAGAGAGGGCGACCATGAGCGAGACCGAACCCCGAGCGGATCGCGCGGAGCAGGCTGACCAGCCGGAGCAGGCCGACCGGGCGACCGAGCAGGCCGAGCGGGGCCCGTCCACGCGCCCGCACACCGGACGCCGCCGCAACGAGGCCGCCCACCGGGCGATCCTCGACGCCGCCCTCCACCTGCTCGCCGACTCCGACGGCACCCCCGTCACCATCGACGCCATCGCGCGTACGGCCGGCGTCGGCAAGCAGACCGTCTACCGGTGGTGGCCCTCCAAGGGCGCCGTCCTGCTCGACGCCCTCACCGACCGCGCCGACCAGGACGTCCACGGCCCCGACACCGGCACCCTGCGCACCGACCTGCGCGCCTTCGTCGCCACCACCTTCGACGCCGCCCAGCGCAGCACCACCGCCTCCGCCCTGCGCACCCTCGCCCGCGAGGCCGCCCGCGACCCGCACCTCGCCGAGCTCATGCAGACCTTCACCGCCACCCGCCGCACCGCCCTGCGCGAACTCCTCTCCCGGGGACGCGAGCGCGGCGAACTGGCCGGGAACGCCGACCTGGAGCTGATCGTGGACCAGGTCTACGGGGTGTTCTGGTACCGCTTCCTGCTCGGCCACGGACCACTGGACCCGGCCACGGCGGAGCGGCTCGCCGATTCCCTGGTCACCGGGAACGCGGGCGACTGACCGCGCCCTCAGCCTTCGGAACCACCAGCCCCCGCCCGCACACCAGGGGCAGCTACACCCACAGGAAGTCGGCCCGGTCGACTTCTCGCGCGACACTTGCGGCACGGATATGACGGTCGGTCTACATAGTCATCCGGCCCAGCGATGCACGCGCGCGGGAAGTCGGCCACGCCGACTTCCTGCGCGATGGCCCCGGAGCATAACGGCTGGTGGCAGGAGCCCCCTGACGGAGCCGACTACCCGTGCGCCAGCAGGCTGACGTACCCGCGGTCCGGGTGGCCCGGGCAGGGCTGTTCCAGCCGGGTGGTGACGGTGAAGCCGGCCCCGGCCAGCAGCTCGACCAGCCGGTCGGCCGGGACGAGGTGGGAGGTGTACGAGACCGGGTGGCCGTAGCCCGTCGCCGGGTGCAGTCGGGCGTCGCCGATGTGGCCGCCGAGGAGGAGGTGGCCGCCGGGCGCGAGGGCGCGGTGGAACCCGGCGAACAGTGCGGGCAGCAGCTCGGGCGGGGTGTGGTGGACGGAGTACCAGGCGAGGATGCCGCCGAGGGCGCCGTCGGGGAGGTCGAGGGCGGTCATCGTGCCCTGCCGGAACCGGAGTTCGGGGTACGCGCGGCGGGCGAGCGCGACCATCTCGCCCGAGACGTCCACGCCGAAGGCCGACAGCCCCAGACCGTCCAGGTACGCCGTCACCCGCCCCGGGCCGCACCCGAGGTCCGCGACCTCGCCGCCGCCCGAAGCCCGGACCAGTTCGGCGAAGGCGGCGAGCATCGCCCTGGACACCGGGTCCATGCCATCCGGCGGGACGACCAGGCGGACGTAGTCGGCGGCGACGGTGTCGTACGACTCCCGGACGGCGGCGAGGTGGGCGGCGAGGTGGGCGGGGTCGGTCACCGCGTCGCCCTAACGCCCGGCCTCGGCGGCCTCGGCGGCCTTGGCGGCCTTGGCGGCCCTGGCGGCCTTGGCGGCCCTGGTGGCCCGCTCGGCGAACACCTTCTCGCGCCGGTCGGCGGTCTGCTTCATCATCCGCTTCCGGTCCCGGGCGGAGAGCCGGTCGAGGTACAGGTGGCCGTTCAGGTGGTCGGTCTCGTGCTGGAGGCAGCGGGCGAAGTACCCCGTGCCCTCGATGGTGACGGGATTGCCGTGCTGGTCGACGCCGCGCACGACCGCGTGGGCCGGCCGCGCGAGCCGGGTGTCCGCCCCCGGCACGGACAGGCAGCCCTCGGCGTCCTCGATCAGGCGGCGGCCGGGTTCCTGCTCGTCCACCACCGGGTTGAGCACGTGGCCGACGTGCCGGACGCCGTCGTCGTCGGGGCAGTCGTAGACGAACAGGCGCAGGTCCACGTCCACCTGGTTGGCGGCGAGGCCGCAGCCGTCGGCGACGTACATGGTGGCGAACATGGAGTCGATCAGCCGGGCCAGGCGCTCGCTGCCGAAGTCGTCCTCGGTCGCCGGGCGGCAGGTGCGGCGCAGGATCTCCTCCCCCACTTCGGTGATCCGCAGAACGGTCGGGCGTTCGCGCAGCTCGGACACGGGTGCTCCTTCGGGGGTGGCACGGCTTGCTGTCAGCTTTGCAAAGTAGCAGACTTTGCAAAGTGACCGAAGACCTCATCAGAACCGGCGCCCTCCCCGAGCACGCCGTCCGCACCGCGCTGCTCGAGCTGCTCGCGGAACGCGGCACCCTCACCTCCACCGAGGCGGCCGCCCGGCTCGGCTACAGCTCCGGCCTGTGCTCCTTCCACCTGCGGCAGCTGGCCCGCCACGGGCTGATCGAGGAGGCCCCGGCCACCGACGGGCGGGCCCGGCCGTGGCGCCTGCCGCACGAGCAGCAGCCCGTCCCGGACGACCAGGCGCAAGGCCGGGTGGAAGACCGGACGGAAGACCAGTTCGGCGCGTTGGCCCGCGGCCTGGAGGACGAGAGCTACCGGCGCTGGCTCGCCCGGCGCGCCGAGGCCCCCGCCGACTGGCAGCACGACGAGGCCTTCAGCGCCGTCGTCTACCTGACCCCCGACGAGCTTTCGGCCGTCGGCGAGGCCGTCCGCCAGGTCCTCGCCCGCTACCGGCGTCGCGAGGCCGACCCGGCCGCCCGCCCCGCCGACGCCCGCCCGGTCGCCGCCGTCACCCGCCTCTTCCCGCTCCTCGACGAGCTTCCCGACGGGCTGCCCGAGGAACGGTGAGGGAGCGATGCCCGAGGAACGGTGACCGAGGAGCTACCCGTGCGACGGTGACCGACGCTCAGGCCTGGCGCCAGGACTGCCGGGCCACCGCCCGTACCACCGGCCCGACCAGCAACCCCGCCGCGGCGCCCAGGGCAACCCCCTGCACCCCGTCCCAGACGTCCTGCACATCGCAGGTCCGCCCGATCACCGGCAGCGCGTAGTGCAACGCCGACACCGCGAACGGCAGCGCCGCCGCGCCGAACAGCGCCGTCGTCGCCCGCCGCCGGGTCCCCGCCAGCGCGGCCGCGAAGCCGACCGGGGCATAGGTCGCCAGCTTGAGCTCGATGTGCCGGACGTGCAGCAGCTCGTACGGCGAGCGCGGCCGCCCGCCCTCGACGGTGCAGTGCCGGACGGCGTCCTCGGAGAGCCGGAACGCCTCCGGCAGCAGCGTCGCCACGACCACCCCGCCGAGCCCGAGCAGCAGCACGAAGCCCACCGCCCAGTGGGCCCGCAACAGCCGCCCCACCGGCCGGTTCAGCAGGGCCGCGGGCGCCAGCGAGAGCAGCAGCCCGGGCCAGAACATCGGCATCCCGCCGATCACCGCACTGATCACGCCTCAACGGACGCCGCACGCGGCTGCTCGGTTCTCGCGACGGGAAAGGTGTTGCCTCGGCCGGGCTGCCGGCGCCACCGCCGCCGCACTCTGGCGATCACGCCCACTGGAACGAAGCAGCCGCGGAACGGGCGCACGGCCGCGCGCCGTGCGCGATTCAGTAGCCGATCCAGTACGCGATTCGGTGCGCGATCCAGTACGCGGTTCGGTGCGCGATCCAGTGAGCGATTCAGTGCGCGATCGAGGTGATCAGCTCCTGCGCCCCCTGCCGCTTGAGCGCCAGGGCCACCGAGGTCCCCAGGTCCTCCGGGCTGAGCGCGCCTGCCCACTCGTGGGCGTCCAGCACCCGCTTGCCGTCCGGGGTGAAGACCCGGCCGCGCAGGGAGAGCCGGCCGTCCGGCTCGGCCTTGGCGTAGCCGGCGATCGGGCTGTTGCAGTGGCCCTGCAGCACGTGCAGGAACATCCGCTCGGCCGCCGCCTCGCGCCAGGTGTCGTGGTGGCCGAGCGTGGTGACGGCGTCGATGGTCGCGGTGTCGTCCTCGCGGCACTGCAGGACGAGGGTCCCGGCGCCGATCGGCGGGCACATCGCCTCGATGCCGAGGACCTCGGTGATCCGTGCCTGCTCGCCGATCCGCTCCAGGCCGGAGACGGCGAGCAGCAGGGCGTCGACGGTGCCGGCCTCGAGCTTGGCGAGCCGGCTGTTGGCGTTGCCGCGGATCGGTACGCATTCCAGGTGCGGGTGGGCGGCGGCGAGTTGGGCGGTGCGGCGGACGGAGGAGGTGCCGATCCGGGTACCGGGCGGGAGTTCGGCCAGGGTCAGGCCGCCGGGATGGACGAGGGCGTCGCGGATGTCGTCCCGGCGCAGGTAGGCGGCGAAGACGGTGCCGGCGGGCAGCGGGCGGTCGGCGGGCACGTCCTTGAGGCAGTGCACGGCGACGTCGGCTTCCCCGGCGAGCAGCGCGGCGTCGACCTCCTTGGTGAAAGCGCCCTTGCCGCCCAGGGCGGCGAGGTCCCCGGTCCAGCGGTCGCCCGAGGTGGTGACCGGCACCACCTCGGTACGCAGGTCCGGGTGCAGCGCGGCGAGTTCGGCGCGGACCCGGTCGACCTGGGCGAGTGCCATGGGCGAGGAGCGGGAGACGATGCGGATCAGCTCAGCGGTGGCCATGGCGCGATGATAGGCGCCCATACGGTCTCGACCGGGGGTGCCTCGCCCACTCGGCGACACGGCGCGGCACCGCCGCCCGCTGGACGTCCCGCATCAGCTGCCCGACCGCACCGAGCGCCGTACCGGCCGCCACCAGCAGGCTCGCGCCGCTGAACCGGTACCCGTCGGCCGCGCCAGGCCGCGCAGTTGGTCGGCCGGCTGGGTGCGGTCCGCGACCCGCCGCAGGACCGCCGGGTCGACGCCGGGCAGCGGCAGGCTCTGCCCGAGTCGGAACAGCACGACGCCGCCGAGCGTGGCGGCCGCCCTCGGGCCCAATCCGTTACGGCTGACGGGCACTCGCCTCATCTCCCCGGGTGTCGACGGGAGTTGGGACGCGACGGACGGCCGGGCGGTTCCTCGCCCGGCCGTCCGCTCCCGCAGAACCTCACTCGTTGTGCAGAACCTCACTCGTTGTGCAGCACCTCCGCGATCGGCAGCCGGGCCGCCGAGCGGGCCGGGACGAGCGCGCCGAGGACGGCGATCGCGATTCCCGCGAGGGCGAGGGCGGCCAGCAGCGGGGCGCCCCAGACGTCGATCATCGAGTCCGTGAAGTGGATGATCCGGACGTTCTCGACGATCACCCGGTGCACCAGGATCCCGACCGGGATGCCGATGATCCCGCTGGCCACGCCCTGCCAGGCCACCGAGGTGATGGTCATGGCGACGACCTGCCGGGGCGTCATCCCGATCGACTTGAGCATGCCGAGGTCGCGGCGGCGCTCGCGGATGGTGAGCAGCAGCGTGTTGAAGACGCCTAGCGCGGCGACCACCGACAGCAGGACGGTGAAGATCGTGGTGAAGGACTGGATCGCGACGATCGACCCTTCCGTGCCCGCGGTGACCACCGAGGTCGACAGGCTCGGGTCGGCCGCCGAGACCGCGTCCCGGTAGGCCCTGGCGTCGGTGCCGGGGGCGAGCCGTACGTCGTACTCGACCACGTGCGGGTCGGAGGTGAGCAGAGCTGCGGTGGCGGCGTTGGAGGTGAGCGCGTTGGCGTTGCCCTGGGCCTCCTCGCCGACGATGGTGACGGTGGTCTGCCGGCCGTCCAGCAGCAGGGTGACCTTGTCGCCGAGCTTGAGCCCGTGCTGGTCGAGGAAGGCCGGTCCGACCTCGGCCTCGCCCAGCCCGGTCGCCGGGCGGCCCTCGACCACGTCGAGCCGCCGGTGGTCGACCATGGCGTCGCCGCCGTAGAAGTTGGCGAAGACCAGCTGCGGCTGGCCCGCGACGGCGACCCGGAGGAGGCCGCGGACGGAGACCCGGTCGGCGCCGGGGGTGGCGTGCAGCATCGCCTCGGTCTGCTCCTGGGTCAGCCGGGGCGCGACCTTGTTGTCCGAGAAGGCACCGGTCTGCACGTTGATGTGGGTGTACGTGTCGGACGCGGTCATGGACTTGGCCAGGGTGCCGGTCACCCCTGTGGTCACGGTCACGGTGACCACGCCGAGTGCGATCGCCGCCATGGTCAGCGCGGTGCGGGCCGGGCGGGCGAAGGGCTGGCCGAGGCCGAGGCTGACGGCGCGCGGCAGCCGGGTGCCGCTCAGCCAACGCTGGACCTTGAGGCCGCGCCCGCCGCGCGGCGCGCTGCCGGCCGAGATGGCCTCGGCGGCGGAGAGCCGGCGGGCCCGCGAGGCGGGGACGAAGGCGGCGAGCGCGACCAGCAACGGGACGCCGAGCAGGGTCGCGACCGGCAGCCAGCCGGCCGGTTCGATCACGGCGGTGCCGGTCGCGATCCCGCTGAACGCGGTCAGCAGGATCGGGTACGCGGCCGCCCAGCCGGCCGCCGTACCGAGGACGGTGCCGACGACGGCGGGCACCGAGACCATGGTCAGGTAGACCGTGACCACCTGGCGCGGGGTGAAGCCGATCGACTTCAGCACCCCGATGTGCCGGTAGCCGGAGACCACCGCACCACTGACCACGTTGCCGATGATCAGCGCGGCGACGATCAGGCCGAGCACGCCGAAGACCGTCATCAGCGGCAGGTAGGCGTCGGCGCCCGCCGAGAAGGCCTGCTTGAGCACCAGGTAGGACTGCCCGCTGGCGACGGCGTCCCCGGGCAGGCCCTCGGTGGCGTTGGCGAGCGAGGTGGTGAGCTGCTGTTCGGTGCCCGCGTCGGTGAAGCGGTAGAGCATCTGCCGGCCGGTGGGGTGCAGGGCGGCCGCCTGCTGGGGGGTGACCCAGCCGCCGGCGGACTGGCTCATCGTGGACGCGGAGCCCACGATGGTGAGCTTGAGCCCGGTGCCGGTGGTGATCGACGTGCCGATGACTCCCTCTGCGGAGCCCCCGGCCGTGGCCATGACCATCTCCCCGGGTGCGGTGGCCCAGCGGCCGGACAGCAGTTCCGCGCGGTCCACCGGCGCGGCCGCCGGGTCGGGCCGGCCGACCAGGGTCAGCGGGCCCGGCGGGTGGCCGGCCCAGTCGGTGGGGATGGTCACCACGGCCTGGTCGAAGGGCCCGGCGGCGGCCTCGACGCCCGGCCGGTGGGCGGTGGCGGCCAGTTGGTCCGCCGAGGCCTTGGCCGGGTCGAAGACGGCGCTGACGTGGGCGCCGTGCTCGGCCTCGAAGGCGGCGTCGAACGGGGCCCGGGCGGCGCTGATCACCGCGAGGGCGAGCAGCACGGTCGCGGTGGAGCAGAAGACGACCAGGCCGATCACGATGGTCTGCACCCGGCGGCGCTTCACCGCCGCCCGCGACGCCCGCCAGACAGCCCCGCTCATGCGCCCACCTCGCTGCGCTCGGCGGGCGCTTCGCGCAACACGCACCTCTTGACGGTTCCCTCGCTTCGCTCGCTCACGACTGGGCCTCCAGCATCCGCTCGCGCGCCACCTTGCCGTCCGCGACCTCGACCAGCCGGCTGGCGCAGCGGGTGGCCAGGTTGGGGTCGTGGGTGACGATCAGCAGGGTCTGGCCGATCTGGTTGAGGTCGATCAGCAGGTCCATCACCTGCTCGCCGGAGCGGCTGTCCAGCGCGCCGGTCGGCTCGTCGGCCAGCAGCAGGGCCGGACGGTTCATCAGGGCCCGGGCCACCGCGACCCGCTGGCGCTCGCCGCCGCTGAGCGCGGCCGGGTAGACGTCCTTGCGGTGGGCGACGCCGAGTTCGTCCAGCAGTTCCAGGGCGCGGCGGCGGGCCTGGCGGGCGGTGGTGCCGGTCAGCTGGGCGGCCAGGGCGACGTTGTCGAGGGCCGGGAGGTCGTCGATCAGGTTGAAGAACTGGAAGATCATGCCGACGTGTCGGCGGCGGAAGAGGGCCAGGCCGGTCTCGTTCAGTTGCCCGAGGTCCTGTCCCTGGACCCGGACGGTGCCGGAGGTGGGCCGGTCCAGGCCGGCCACCATGTTCAGCAGGGTGGACTTGCCGCACCCCGAGGGGCCCATCACGGCGACCGCCTCGCCCGCCCGGATCCGCAGGTCGACGCCGTCGAGGGCCCTGGCGTCGCCGAACTCCTTGTGGACCCCGGACAGCTCGACGACGACCTGCGCGTCGTCCGGCCGGGAGGTCCCGTCGTGGTCGTTGCTCATGGTGGACGACGGTAGGCGCGGGCGCCCCGCCGGTACGTCCCACCCGAGGTGTAACCGCGGGCGGCCGTAGTACCGGGGATGTACGGGCCCGGCACTCCCGGATGATGTGGATCATGCCGTGACCTGGGAAGCTGGCGCCGTGTGGGGAACGGGGTTGGAGTGGGCCGCCGTCGCGGTGGCGGGGACGGCGGGCGTGGGCGCGGGCTGGCTGGCCGTGGCGCTGGCCCGGGCGCGGCGGCTGCACCGGGCGGCCATCGGCGAGCGCGGCTGGCTGCTGGAACGGGAGCGCGAGAGCGCCGCCCGTACCGCCGTGGACGCCGAACGGGCGCGGATCGCCGCCGAGTTGCACGACATCGTCAGCCACAACGTGAGTCTGATGGTGGTGCAGGCCGGGGCGGCGCGCGAGGTGCTGGCCACCATGCCCGAGGAGGCGGCGGCGGCGATGGGCGCCGTCGAGGCCGCCGGGCGGGACGCGATGACCGAACTGCGGCACCTGCTCGGCCTGCTCGCCCCCGCCGCGGACGGCAGCGAGGAGGCGGACGGGGAGGACCTCGCGCCGCAGCCGAGCCTGGGCCGGCTGAGCCCGCTGATCGACCGGTTCGCCTTCGCCGGGCTGCCGGTCGAGGTCCGGATCTCCGGCGAGCCCCGGCCGCTGCCCGCCGGCATCGACGTGACGGCGTACCGGATCGTCCAGGAGGCGCTGACCAACGCGCTCAAGCACGGGGACGGGGTGACGGCGGAGGTGACGGTGCGCTACGCGGACCACTTCCTGCGGGTCGAGGTGCTGAACAGCGGGCCGAGCGTGCTGTCCGGTGCCCCGCCCGGCGCGCCCGCCCCGGCACCGCGGCCGGCCGACGGCGCCGGGCGCGGGCTGATCGGCCTGCGCGAGCGCGTCGCCGTGTACGGCGGGGACCTGGACGCCCGGCGCCGGCTCGGCGGCGGCTACCGGGTCCGCGCCCGCATCCCGCTGGACCGGCCGTGACGGAGCGGGCGACAGCGCGGGCGACCGGGCAGACGACGGAGCAGACGACGGAGGGCACCGTGGAGGAAGAGCACCAGGAGCGCCGCCCCCGGGTGGTGATCGCCGACGACCAGGAGCTGGTCCGCACCGGCTTCCGGATGATCCTGACCGCGCGCGGCATCGACGTGGTCGCCGAGGCCGGCGACGGCGCCGGGGCGGTGGCCGCCGCCGTCCTGCACCGGCCGGACGTCGCCCTGCTGGACATCCGGATGCCCGGCATGGACGGCCTGGAGGCCGCCCGGCGCATCCTCGCCCGGGTACCGGACTGCCGGGTGATCATGCTGACCACCTTCGACCTCGACCACTACGTCTACGCCGCCCTGTCCGCCGGGGCCAGCGGCTTCCTGCTCAAGGACGTCACCTCCGCCCACCTCGCCGCCGCCGTACGGCTGGTGGACACCGGGGACGCCCTGCTCGCGCCCTCGATCACCCGACGGCTGGTCGAGCGCTTCGCGGCCGGCGCCCCGCGTCCGGCTCCCGGTGCCGACGGCCCGCCGCTGCACCGCGACCTCGCCCCGCTCACCCCGCGCGAGGCGGAGGTGCTCGCCCTGCTCGGACGCGGGCTCTCCAACACCGAGTTGGCGCGCGAACTCACCCTCAGCGAGTCGACGGTGAAGACGCACGTGGCCCGGATCTTCGCCAAGCTGAACCTGCGCGACCGGGCGCAGGCGGTGGTCCTCGCCTACGAGACCGGGCTGGTCGCACGGGGCGGCGGCGGCTGACCATCAACTCGCCTCACAAATACGGCAGTTCACATGACAATCATTCATCTCACTCATTAGAGCTAACTCCACGTCGAATCCCCCGTTTTGCCAGTTCATGGGGCAACATCTGCATGTCCGCGCCCGAACGGAAGATCCACCGCGGGCGGCATCACCCGGCATGACGAAGACCATTGGACAGGCCCGTGACCACCACTCCCCTCGTGTGGGACTGCCCCTTCCACCACACCGACGGCCTGGAGTTCGACCCCCTCCTCAAGCGGCTGCTCACCGAGGCCCCGATCGCCCGGATCCGGCTGCCGCACGGCGAGGGCGAGGCCTGGCTGGCCACCCGCTACGAGGACGTCCGGGTGGTCACCACCGACCGCCGCTTCAGCCGCGCCGCGGGCATCGGCCGCGACCTGCCCCGGATGACGCCCGCCCCGATCGCCCAGTCCGAGGCGATCAACCTGATGGACCCGCCCGCCCACAACCGGCTCCGCCGACTGGTCGCCCAGGGTTTCACCAACCGCCAGGTCGAGCGGATGCGCCCCGCCACCCAGCGGACCGTCGACGGCTATTACGACGAGATGGCGGAGCACGGCTCCCCCGCCGACCTGATGCACTTCCTGGCCGCCCGGCTCCCGCTCACCACCATCTGCGAGCTGCTGGACATCCCCGAAGCCGACCGCGCCGAACTCCGCGGCCACGCCGTCGCGATGATGCGGATGGGCCCGGCCAGCCGGGACGGCCAGGAAGCCGCCAAGGCCGCCCTGCGCGGCTACTTCAGCGAGCTGACCGCCGCCCGCCGCGCCGACCCCGGCGAGGACCTGATCAGCGCCCTCGCCACCGCCCGCGACGGCGACGAACTGCTCGACGCCGACGAACTGACCGTCATGGCGATGGTCCTGCTGGTCACCGGCCACGACACCAGCACCTACCAGCTCGGCAACATCACCTACACCCTGCTCACCCACCCCGAGCAGCTCGCCAAGCTCCGCGCCCAGCCCGACCTGCTGCCGCGCGCCCTGGAGGAGCTGCTGCGCTTCATCCCGTTCCGCCAGGGCGTCGGCATCGCCCGGGTCGCCACCGAGGACGTCGAGCTGGGCGGGGTGCTGATCCGGGCCGGCGAGGCGGTGCACGTCTCCTACCTGACCGCCAACCGAGACCCGGCGGTCTACGAGCGCCCCGACGAGCTGGACCTCGACCGCGGCGAGCCCACCCACATGGCCTTCGGCTACGGCCAGCACCACTGCCTCGGCTCGCACCTCGCCCGGATGGAGCTGCAGGTCGCCATCGGCACCCTGCTGCGGCGCTTCCCCGACCTGCGGCTGGCCGCCGAACCCGCCGACCTCGACTGGGACTCCGGCTCGATCTGGCGGTTCCCGCGCACCCTGCCGGTGGCCTGGTAGCAGCTCCCCCGCCCGCCACCGCCGCGCCCGCCACCGCCGCCGCGCCCGTACCGTTCCAGGCATCCACCGGCCTGCCCGCAGGCCCCCAGGGGAGACCCACGCCCATGGCAACACTCTGCCGCCCCGCCATCGCCGTACCCGAGCACGTCATCACCCTCGACGAGACCCTCGCCCTGGCCCGCACCCTGCACGCCGGCCACCCCGAACTCGGCCTGGCCCTGCGGCTGATCGAGAACACCGGGGTGCGGACCCGGCACCTGGTCCAGCCGATCGAGCGGACCCTCACCCACCCGGGCTTCACCGTCCGCAACGAGGTGTACGAGCGCGAGGCCAAGCGCCGCGTCCCCGAGGCGATCGAACGCGCCCTCGAGTACGCCGAGTTGACCGCCCGGGACATCGACCTGATGGTCTACGTGTCCTGCACCGGCTTCATGATGCCGTCGATGACCGCATGGCTGATCAACACCATGGGCTTCCGCTCCGACACCCGCCAGGTGCCCATCGCCCAGCTCGGCTGCGCGGCCGGCGGCGCCGCCGTCAACCGCGCGCACGACTTCTGCCGCGCCTACCCGGGCGCCAACGTGCTCATCGTCGCCTGCGAGTTCTGCTCGCTCTGCTACCAGCCGACCGACCTCGGCGTGGGCTCGCTGCTCTCCAACGGCCTGTTCGGGGACGCGGTGGCCGCCGTGGTGATGCGCGGGCACGGCGGGCGCGGCGTGCAGATCGAGCGCAACGGCTCGCACCTCGTCCCGGGCACCGAGGACTGGATCTCGTACGGGGTGAGGGACACCGGCTTCCACTTCCAGCTGGACCGGCGGGTGCCCGGCACGATGGAGATGCTCGCGCCCGCACTGCGCGGCCTGGCCGGCGAGCACGGCTGGGACGTCTCCGGGCTCGGCTTCTACATCGTGCACGCCGGCGGCCCACGCATCCTGGACGACCTGTGCCGCTTCCTCAACCTGGAGCCGGCCACCTTCCGCTACAGCCGCGCGACGCTCACCGAGCGCGGCAACATCGCCAGCGCCGTCGTCTTCGACGCCCTCGCCCGGCTGTTCGACGACGGCGGCGTCTCCGAGGGCACCACCGGACTGATCGCCGGCTTCGGACCGGGCATCACCGCCGAGATCTCGCTGGGGAGTTGGGTCGGCGCACCGACCGACACGCTGCGCCCGCGCCGGCCGCGCGCCATCTCCACGTCCGACATCGCCCTCGTCCATCCGACCGCTCCCCGCCGTTTCCCGACCGGCACTACGATCACCGAATGACCGACACCACGGACCGCACCGACACCTCCGCCAGAGCCGCCGAACTCGCCGCCCGCTTCCCGGCGTTGCACGCGCCGCAGCACTGGAGCTGGGGACGGTACGACGCGCAGTTCTCCATCGAGATGCCGCCGGACTCACTGGTCACCAACATCCACCTGGTCGGTTTCGCGGACGGCGAGGTGGTGCTCTGCCGGGACGACCGGGACCACTGGTTCCTGCCCGGCGGCACCCGCGAGCAGGACGAGAGCGTCGCCTCCTGCCTGGAGCGCGAACTGCGCGAGGAGGCGGGCGCCCGGCTGCTCGGCGAGCCGGGCTGGCTGGGCGCGCACCGCTGCCGCACCGACGATCCGGTGCCGTACCGGCCGTGGCAGCCACACCCGGAGAAGGCCTGGCTGTGGGGCTGGGGCGAGGTCGTGCTGGAGTCCTCGCCGACCAACCCGGCGGACGGCGAGCAGGTGGTCGAGGTCCGTACGGTCCCCGTCGCCGAGGCGCAGCGGCTGCTGCTAAGCGGGCACGACGCCTGGTGGGGCGAGCTGATCGGCCTGGCGGTCGAACTGCGGGGCCGGGCCGGACGGGGCTGAGGCCGAGCCGGCCCTGACCGGGCCGAGGCCGTCGCCCGGCCGAGGTCGTCGCCCGGCCGAGGTATTCCCGCGGTCGGGGAAGACCACTGGAACGGCGGAGCATCGGGCGACGATGTCCGTTTTGTGGTGATATGACTCATCCATGGACACCACATCGCTGGCCGTGGACTACCCGGTGCTCAACATCTTCTGGACGATGCTGGAGCTGTTCCTCTGGATCCTCTGGTTCTTCCTGCTGTTCAAGATCATCACGGACATCTTCCGCAGCCACGACCTCAGCGGCTGGGGCAAGGCCGGCTGGCTGGTCCTGGTGATCTTCCTGCCGCTGATCGGCATCCTCGCGTACCTGATCGCACGCGGGCAATCGATGAGCACACGCGACATCGAGCAGGCGCAACGGTCCGAAGCCGCGTTCAAGTCCTACATCCGGGACGCGGCCGGGACGGAGCCGACCGCCGGCGGCGGCAGCCACGTCGACGACCTGGCGAAACTCGCGGCCCTCAAGGAGAAGGGCGCCATCTCCGACGAGGAGTACCAGAAGGCCAAGGACAAACTCCTGGTCTGACCGGCACCGCACTGCGACGGGCACTGCGACCGGCACGACGGCGGGGCCGGTGGACGCGCGAACGTCCACCGGCCCCGCCTTCGTTCACCCGGCCGGTCAGCACCGGTTCAGCGCCGCCCGGAGTGCCGGTCAGCGCCGGTTCAGCGCCGCCCGGAGCGCCGGTCGCCCGCGCCGCCGGCGCCGCCACCGGTCAGGCCGGCCCGGCGCAGCGCGTCCGCCATGGCACTGTTGGCCGGTGCCGCGCCGCCGCCACCCTGACCGCCCTGGCCGCCACCGCGCCGGTCCTGGCCACCGCGTCCGCCCTGACCACCCTGGTTACCCTGACCGCCCTGGCCGCCCTGGCCGCCCTGGCCGCCCTGCCCGCTGCCGCGCCGCTCCTGGCGCGGCGGACGGGCCTGCCGCTCGCCCCGGTCCGCACGGTCACCGCGGTCGCCGCCCCGGTCGCCGCGCTCGCGCCCGACCTCGTCGTCCAGCCGCAGGGTGAGCCCGATCCGCTTGCGCGGCACGTCCACCGTGAGCACCCGGACCTTCACGATGTCGCCGGGCTTGACCACCTCGCGCGGGTCCTTGACGAAGTTCCTGGACAGCGCCGAGACGTGCACCAGCCCGTCCTGGTGGACGCCCACGTCCACGAAGGCGCCGAAGGCGGCGACATTGGTGACCACGCCCTCCAGCACCATGCCGACCTCCAGGTCGCCGATCTTGTCGACGCCCTCCTTGAAGACCGCGGTGCGGAAGGCCGGGCGCGGGTCGCGGCCGGGCTTGTCCAGTTCGCCGAGGATGTCGGTGACGGTCGGGACGCCGAAGGTGTCGTCCGCGAAGTCGCCGGGCTTCAGCGCCCGCAGCGCGGCGCCGTTGCCGATCAGCTCGCGCAGTTCCCCGCCGGTCGCGGCGAGGATGCGGCGCACCACCGGGTAGGCCTCGGGGTGCACGCTGGAGGCGTCCAGCGGGTCCTCGCCGCCGGGGATGCGCAGGAAGCCCGCGCACTGCTCGAAGGCCTTGGGGCCGAGCCGGGCGACGTCCTTGAGCTGCTTGCGGGTGTGGAACGGGCCGTTGGCGTCGCGGTGGGCGACGATGTTGTCGGCGAGCGTGCCGGTGATCCCGGAGACCCGGGTGAGCAGCGGCGCCGAGGCGGTGTTGACGTCCACGCCGACGGCGTTGACGCAGTCCTCGACCACGGCGTCCAGCGAGCGGGAGAGCTTCACCTCGCTCAGGTCGTGCTGGTACTGGCCGACGCCGATCGACTTGGGGTCGATCTTGACCAGTTCGGCCAGCGGGTCCTGGAGACGGCGGGCGATCGAGACCGCGCCGCGGATCGACACGTCCAGCTCCGGCAGCTCCTGCGAGGCGAACGCGGAGGCCGAGTAGACCGAGGCGCCGGCCTCGCTGACCATCGCCTTGGTGAGGTTCAGCTCGGGGTGGCGCTTGATCAGGTCCTCGGCGAGCTTGTCGGTCTCCCGGGAGGCGGTGCCGTTGCCGATCGCGACCAGGTCGACGTCGTGCTTCTTCGCCAGCGCCGCCAGGGTGTGCAGGGCCGCGTCCCACTTGTTGGCGGGCTGGTGCGGGTAGATCGTGTCGTACGCGACGACCTTGCCGGTGGCGTCCACCACGGCGACCTTCACACCGGTGCGGAAGCCCGGGTCCAGGCCCATGGTGGCGCGGGTGCCGGCCGGGGCGGCGAGCAGCAGGTCGCGCAGGTTGGCGGCGAAGACGCGCACCGCCTCGTCCTCGGCCTCGGCGCGCAGCCGGGCGCGCTGGTCGATGCCGAGGCGCACCAGGATCCGGGTGCGCCAGGCCCAGCGGACGGTGTCGCCGAGCCACTTGTCGGCCGGGCGGCCGCGGTCGGCGATGCCGAAGCGGGCGGCGATCCGCTGCTCGTAGTCGTTCTCGCCGGGCAGGTCACCCTCGGACTCGCCGTCGTAGGGCGAGAGTTCGAGGTCGAGCACCTCCTCCTTCTCGCCGCGCAGCATCGCCAGGATGCGGTGCGAGGGGAGCTTGGTGAACGGCTCGGAGAAGTCGAAGTAGTCGGCGAACTTGGCGCCGTCCTGCTCCTTGCCGGCGCGGACCGTGGCGACCACGCGGCCGCGGGTCCACATCCGCTCGCGCAGCGAGCCGACCAGGTCGGCGTCCTCGCCGAAGCGCTCGACCAGGATCGCCCGGGCGCCCTCCAGGGCCGCCGGGGCGTCCGCCACCGACTCGTTGAGGTACCCGCCGGCGAGCGCCGTCGGATCCTGCGAGGGGTCGGCGAGCAGGGTGTCGGCCAGCGGCTCCAGCCCCGCCTCGCGGGCGATCTGCGCCTTGGTGCGCCGCTTCGGCTTGAACGGCAGGTAGATGTCCTCCAGCCGGGCCTTGGAGTCGGCGGCCAGCACCCGGGCGCGCAGCGCGTCGTCCAGCTTGCCCTGGGACTCGATCGACTCCAGGACGGCCGCCCGGCGTTCCTCCAGTTCGCGCAGGTAGCGCAGCCGCTCCTCCAGGCTGCGCAGCTGGGCGTCGTCGAGGGAGCCGGTGACCTCCTTGCGGTAGCGGGCCACGAAGGGAACGGTCGAGCCGCCGTCGAGCAAGTCGACGGCCGCCTTCACCTGCCCCTCGCGGACGCCCAGTTCCTCGGCGATCTTGCGCTCGATCGCCTGTTGGGCCTGGCGGGCCACCTGTTCGGCTGGCGTGGTCACGAAGCCGGTCACCTTCTCCTTCAGTGCTTTCGCCGTTACGCCCTGCATTCTGGCAGGTGCCGACGACGACGCCCGGCCGTACCCGGGGCGGCCGGGCGTGGCGTGCCCGGCCGGCGGCCCCAAGAAGGCTCAAGCGATGCCCAGTTGCCGCTTCCTAGGCTGGCGGGCATGGACACTCTGGACGCTGCCGCCGAGGTGGAGCGGCTCGCCGCCGCCAAGTACCTGCTGTTCACCACCTACCGGAGGAACGGCACCCCGGTCGCCACCCCGGTCTGGGTCGCGCGGGACGGCGACGCGCTGGTCTTCACCACCGTGACGAAGACCGGCAAGGTCAAGCGCCTGCGCAACCGCTCCGACGTGCTGGTCGGCCCGAGCGACATCCGCGGCAACCTGCTCGGCGCCCAGGTCCCGGCCACCGCCGTGCTCGACCCGGCCCGGGCGCCCGCCTACCGCAAGCTGCTGCGGCGCAAGTACGGGCTGCTGTGCGCGATCGCGCTGACCGCGAACGTGCTGCGCTTCGGCAAGGGCGGCACGGTCGGGGTGCGGGTCACTCCAGTGTGAGCGAACCGTCGGGCCGGCCGTCGGCGGCGAGGTCGATCACCGTCGTCCGGCTGCCGTAGGTCAGCCTGATCCGGTCCGGGCCGTCCCAGGCGGCGTCGACCCCGTCGCCGTACCGGAAGCCCGCGTAGGCGACCTGCCAGCGGCGGGTGGTCAGGCCGGTGCCCTGGTCGACGAAGACCCACTGGGCGGTGCTGAGCATCCCGGGCTCCTCCTGCCGGACGATCCGCCGGTCGGAGCGGTCGGGTGCCGGCCGCGTCGCGGTGGACCGCGGGTCGTCGAGGAAGATCCACAGCGGCACTGTCGCCGCGGCCGTCAGCAGCACGCCGACGCCCAGGACCACCCGGATCCAGGCCGACCAGGTGACGCAGTACAGCACCACCAGCAGCAGCGGCAGCGCGACGGTGCACAGCAGCAGCGGCCGGTCGAACCAGTCGCGCAGCACCAGCAGGCCGCCCGGGCGCTCGCTGTATTGCCCGACCGCACCGAGCAGGACGAGCAGCGCCAGCACGGCCAGGGCCGCGTGCAGGGCCCGGCGTTCTCCCGGCGTCCGCTGACTGATCACCATGCCGTCAGCCTATAAGTCCGCACACTTCGGGAATACGCCTGAACGAAAACGACCGGAGCTGTACGCTGCCGGGCATGTGCGCTGCCACCCGGATGCACCCCAACGAGCCGGTGGTCGACGCGGCCCTGGTGAGACGCCTGATCTCCGCCCAGTTCCCGCAGTGGGAGCGCCTTC
This sequence comes from Kitasatospora sp. NPDC034023, assembly GCF_055575795.1. Classification (NCBI taxonomy): domain Bacteria; kingdom Bacillati; phylum Actinomycetota; class Actinomycetes; order Kitasatosporales; family Streptomycetaceae; genus Kitasatospora; species Kitasatospora sp. NPDC034023. The sequence continues at coordinate 64,609 of NZ_JBVIRY010000019.1, read as the reverse complement.
CCATCACGCCGGTCGGCTCCGCCGGGACGGACAACGCGATGTTCCGCCTCGGGCCCGAACTCGCCGTCCGGCTGCCCCGGGTGGAGTGGGCGGCCGGAGACGTCCGCCGGGAGCACCAGTGGCTGCCCCGGCTGGCACCACGGCTGCCGCGGCCGGTCCCCGCCCCGCTCGCGATCGGCCGGCCCGCCGCGGGCTACCCGTGGGAGTGGTCGGTGCTGCACTGGATCGACGGCGTCAACCCCGCGGTCGGCGTCCTCGCCGCGCCCGACGCGCTCGCCCGCGACCTGGCCGGCTTCGTCAACGCCCTGCGCACCGTCAACCCGACCGACGCCCCGGCCGGCCACCGCAGCGTCCCGCTCGCCTCCCGGGACGGCGCGACCCGCGCGGCCATCGCCCAGCTCGCCGGCTCCATCGACACCGCGGCCGCAACCGCCCTGTGGGACAAGGCCCTGCGCCTGCCCGACTACGCCGGACCGCCGGTCTGGATGCACGGCGACCTCACCCCCGGCAACCTGCTGGTCTCCCGGACCGGCCGGCTCGCCGCGGTCATCGACTTCGCCCTGATGGGCGTCGGCGACCCGACCGCCGACCTGATCGCCGCCTGGAACCTGCTGCCCGCCGCCGCCCGCCCCGCCTTCCGCGCCGCCCTGCGCGCCGACGACGCCATGTGGGCCCGCGGCCGCGCCTGGGCCTTCTCGATCGCCCTGGTGACGATCCCGTACTACCGGCACACCGACCAGGCCCTGACCGCCAACGCCCGCCACGTCGTCCGCGAGGTGCTCGCCGACCGCAGCGTCTAGAGCCTAGGGCTCCGTCTGCTGCTCCTCGTCGACGGCCGCGAGCAGGTGGCGCACCAGGGGGTTGGGGTCGTTGGCACGCCAGGCGACGGCGACCCGGGTGCGGGCGGTGCCGGGCTCGACGCGGCGGAAGGCGACGCCCCGCAGGCGGATCCGCCGGATGCTCGCCGGGGCCAGCGAGACGCCCAGTCCGGCCCCGACCAGCGCGCACACCGTCTGCCACTCCACCGCGTGCTGCCCGATCCGCGGGGTGAAGCCCGCCCCGGCGCACAGGCCGGTGATCCGGTCGTACAGCTGCGGCCCGTCCTCCCGGGGCAGCAGCACGAACGGCTCGTCCGCCAACTCCGCGAGCCGGGCGGTCCGTCGGCGGGCCTGCGGATGGTGCGCCGGCAGCACGGCCACGAACGGCTCGGTGAGGATCGTCCGGAAGCGCAGCTCCGGCTCGTCCGTCGGCGGTTCGCGCAGCAGCCCCACGTCGATGCTCCGGTCGTGCAGCGCGGCGAGCTGCGGCGCGCTGGTCATCTCGCGCACGTCCAGGTGCACGGCGGGCCGGCGCTGCCGGAAGGTGTCCAGCAGGCCGGGCAGGACGGTCAGGGCGAGGGAGGCGGAGAAGCCGATCCGCAGCCGGCCGGCCTCGCCGCTGCCGACGGCGCGGGCGGCGGCCAGCGCGTCCGCGAGGTCGGTCAGGGCCCGCCGTGCGGCGGGCAGGAGTTCGCGGCCGGCCGGGGTGAGGGCGACGCCGCCGGGGTCGCGCCGGAACAGCGGGTGGCCGACCTTCTCCTCCAGTCGCCGGATCTGCTGGCTCAGCGGCGGCTGGGCGATGCCGAGGCGGGCGGCGGCGTGGCCGAAGTGCAGTTCCTCGGCGAGCACGGCGAAGGCGTGCAGCTGTGGGAGGGGGAGTTCGGGGCGCTCCATACCTCCAGGGATATCAGATCATCCCGCTCGGAGTGTTGGACGTATCCCCGCAGCCCACCTAGCGTTCCCGGCATGACAGAACGACGCGCGATCCTCAGCGGTTCGACCTTCGAGGAGCAGATCGGCTACGCCCGTGCCGTGGTGGACGGCGACTGGGTCCACGTGTCCGGGACGACCGGGTTCGACTACACGGCCATGACCATCTCCGAGGACGTGGTCGAGCAGGCCGAGCAGTGCCTGCGCAACATCGCGGCCGCGCTGGCCGAGGCGGGCTGCGGCTTCACCGACGTGGTCCGGGTGCGCTACCTGCTGCCCGAGCGCGCGGACTTCGAGCCCTGCTGGCCGGTCCTGCGCCGCTGCTTCGGCGACGTCCGCCCGGCCGCCACGATGCAGGTGTGCGGGCTCGCCGACCCCCGGATGCGGATCGAGATCGAAGTCACCGCCCGTCGGGCGGCGTCCTGACCCGCCCTTCTGACTCTCCTTCCTGACCCGCCATCCTGACTCTCCCTCCTGAGCCGCCCTCTTGACTCCACGTCACGATGTCGGCGTCGGTTGCTATGGTTCCTGTGCCACTAGGGGCAGGGGGAACGGACTTGGCACGGAACGTGATCGACGTCAGCGTGAGCCGGCGGGTGCTGTGGATCGGTGGCGACGCGTACCCGCTCCAGCACATCGCCCGGGCGCGGCAGCTGGTCTGGTGGCCGCCCAAGCGCTCGCGGACGATCATCCGGTTCGTCCGGCAGCTGTTCGCGCTGGTGTTCGCCACCGCCACCCTCGGCGCGCTCGTCCAGAACTCCCTCGAGAAGTCGCAGGCGGCGGTCGTCCCCGGTTTGCTGGTGCTCGTCGGTCTGGTCTTCATCGTCTACCGCCTGGTCGCCAGGCTGCGCCAGCGGGCGCTGTACAAACTGGTCATCGAGACCTCCAACTCCTCGACCACCGCGGTGGTGAGCCACGACCCGCGGCAGATCGGCGACCTGATCCAGATGATCATGGACGCGATCGACAACCCCCAGGCCGAGTTCGCCCTCCAGGTGGAGAACGTCCACATCGGAGACCGGATCAACCAGTACGGCAACCACAACACAGGGAAGCAGGTCGGCCGATGAGCGGCGACATCCACTTCGGCGACTCCGTCACCCAGCACGGCGACCACAACATCGGCATCGTCAAGCACCAGGCCCCGGCCGACCCCCGGGCGGCGATGCGCGAACTCGTCGCCGCCGTGCACGCGTTGCGCGGGCAGGTCCCGGCGGAGGACCGCGAGGTGCTGGACGAGTCACTGGAGGCCATCGGCGACGGCACCGGCACGCCGCCGTCCGTCCTGCGCCGCGCGCTGCGGAACATCTCCGGCGTCGCCTCCCTGGTGACGGCGGGCGCCCCGGTGGTGGAGTCGATCCGCCGGATCCTGGAGTCGATCAACTCCTGACGGCGCCGCGCCGACAGGGCGACCGGGTCAAAACCCTTCCCGAGTCAAGGTTTCTGCTAGCCTGACGGCATGAGCGGACTGCGTGAGCGCAAGAAGGAGCAGACCCGGCGGGCCATCTCCGAGGCGGCCATCGCGCTCTTCCTGGAGCACGGCTTCGACCAGGTGTCGGTGGCGGAGGTCGCGGCGGCCGCCGAGGTCTCCAAGCCGACCCTGTTCTCCTACTTCCCCAGCAAGGAGGACCTGGTCGTCCACCGCTTCGCCGACCACCAGGAACAGGCCGCCGAGGTCGTCCGCAACCGGCTCGCCGGCGAACCGGTGCTCGACGCCCTGCTCCGGGACTTCCTGACCGGCCTGACCCGGCGCGACCCCGTCACCGGTCTCAACGACCACCCCGCCGTCCTCGCCTTCACCGCCCTCGTCTACGGCACCCCGAGCCTGGCCGCCCGGGTCGGCGAGTACGTGGCCCGCGCCGAACGGTCCCTGGCCGACGCCCTGCGCGAGGCCCCCGACCTCGCCGAGCCCCGCGAGCTCACCGCCGCACTGCTCGCCGCCCAGGTCACCGCCACCCAGCGCGTCCTCGCCCTGCACAACTGGCGCCGCATCCAGGACGGCCGCACCCCCGACGACCTGCACGCCGAGGCCGTCGGCGACGCCACCCGCGCCTTCGACCTCCTCGCCCACGGCTACGGCCGGCCCGCCGCCGGCTAGCGGCCTGTCCTAGAGTGCCGCGCATGACGACGCGTCACCACACCTTCGATGCCCTGCACAACTTCCGCGACCTGGGGGGCTATCCGGCCGCCGGAGGACGGTCCGTACGGTGGGGCCTGCTCTACCGCTCCGACTCGCTCGGCAAGCTCACCTCGCCCGCCGACCTCGACAAGCTCCGGGCCCTCGGCGTCCGGACCGTGATCGACCTCCGCTACCCCTGGGAGATCGCCGCCAAGGGCCGGGTGCCCGACGTCGACGGACTGGAATACCACAACCTGTCGATCGAGCACCGCCCCTACGACCAGGCCGAGATCGACCCGGAGCTCGACCCCTGGCGCTACCTCGCCGACCGCTTCGCCGAGGTCGCCGAGGACGGGGTGAAGGAGATCCGCCAGGTCCTGGACGTGATCGCGGCCGCCGACGCCCCGGTCGTCTTCCACTGCGCCTCCGGCAAGGACCGCACCGGGCTCATCGCCGCCCTGCTGCTCACCCTGCTGGGCGTCGCCGAGGACGACACCGCCGCCGACTTCGCCCTCACCGAGCTCGCCACCCCGCACTTCATCGCCGACTGGCACGCCGCCCACCCCGACCGCGTCCTGCGCTGGCCCGGCTACGGCCGCGCCCCGGAGACCGTCATCCGCCTCACCCTCGCCGACCTCGCCGCCCGCTACGGCTCCGTCGACGGCTACCTCACCGGCACCCTCGGCATCGACCGCGACCAGGTCGCCGACCTGCGCGCCCGCCTGCTCACCGACTGAGCCGCGCCGTTGCCCGCACGGGAAGTCGGACCGGCCGACTTCCCGTGCGCCCGCGGCGATAACTCGGTGGCGGGCAGGAGCGGTTGCGACAACCATGCACGGTATGACCGAGCAACCCGCGCGACGGACCGAGGCGACCGTCTACCCCGACATGTGGGCCGACCCGGACGCCGACCCCCGCAACAGCGAAGGCCCCAGCCCCGACGGCGAACTCGGGACGCTGGAGGACTACCTGACGAACTACCGGCTGACCCTGCGGATGAAGTGCGAGGGCCTGGACGCCGAACAGCTGGCCCGCCGCTCGGTCCCGCCGTCGACGATGTCCCTGCTCGGGCTGGTCCGGCACCTGGCCGAGGTCGAGCGGGACTGGCGCAACTGGCTCACCGAGGACGAGCCGCTGCCCAAGCTCTACGGCACGCGGGACGCCGACTTCGAGGGGGCGGTGGCCGAACAGGCCGTGGTGGAGGCCTCGTTCCGGGACCTCGAACGCGAGCAGGCCGCGACGGACGCCGCGCTGGCGGGGTACGCCGACCTGGGCGAGCGGGTCGGGAAGGGCGGGATCGCGATCCGGGAGGTGCTGCTGCACCGGGTCGAGGAGTACGCCCGGCACTGCGGGCACGCCGACCTGCTGCGCGAGTGCGTCGACGGCCGGGTGGGCCAGTAGCCCCTGGGCCGCTCTAGTGGCGACGCCCCCGGGCCGGCCGGCCGCCGGACCTGCCGGAACCGGAACCGGAACCGGCCTCGGACCCGGACCCGGCACCGGACCGGGACCGGGGCTTGGCCGCCGGGGCCGCCACCGGCAGCGCCGTGGTGGGCCAGTGGGCGGGGCGGGTGAGGCCGGCCGGGAGGCGGGTGGCGGCGTCGCCGCGGGCGGCGTGGAGCTGGGCCTGGGTGAGGAAGAGGGCCGTACTGAGGTCGGCTCCGGCCAGGTTGGTGTCGCGCAGGTCGGCGCCGATCAGGTCGGCGAGCCGCAGGTCGGCGCCGGCGAGGTCGGCGGCCACCAGGAGCGCCCCGCGCAGGTTGGCGCCCCGCAGGTCGGCGCCGCGCAGGCGGGCGCCGAAGAAGTCGCCGCCGCGGTGTTCGCGGCGGCGCGGGACGGCGGCGCGGACGAGTTCGCCGGCGCGCAGCAGGAGCTCGCTGACACGCTGCCGGTGGGCCGGGACGTCGACGGCGAGGATCTCCTCGGGGGTGCCGCCGGCCAGCCGGTCGGTCTCTTCCAGGGCCTGTCGCAGCTCGGCATGGAGGGGGCGGGCGGGCTCGAAGGTGAGCGCCTCGGTGAGGTACTGGAGGAGTTCGTGCAGCTGCCGCACGATCGGGAAGACCTCGAACATCGGCCCGGCGCTGTCCGGCTCCTCGCGCCAGCTGCGGCCGCCGAAGGTCACCTGGGAGACCCGCTGCCCGGCGCCGAAGCAGTCGTAGACGGTGCAGCCCGGGAAGCCGCTCTCGCGCAGCCGCGCGTGGATGCCGCAGCTGAAGTCGGTCTGCAGGTTGCGGCAGGGGGTGCCGGCGGACTTGTTCATGGCGAAGTCGGTGCCGGCGGTGAACGGCAGGGCGGCGCAGCAGAGCCCGAAGCAGCTGCCGCAGTCGGACTGGAGCGGGGTCGGCGCGGCCGCCGTGGGGTCCTGCGGCGGCTGGGTCTCGCGCACGTTCCGGGGTCCTTCCAACTGGGCGCCGGTGCGGCGCCGTGAACCCCGAAATCCTACTGGGCAGACCACCCGAACCGCCTGTAAGGTATGAACTGCACAAGTGACTATTACATGCAAAGGGTGGGCATCATGACGGAGCCGGGCATCAGGGAACTGGTCCGGATGTGGATCTCGGGCTGGGCCGTCTCGCGCGGCTCCGCCGAGCCGGTGGACCAGCCCTGGGGCTGGAGCATCGACGTCGGCGCGCCGGTCGGGGAGGTGGGCCGGCACGTGCTGCCCGAGCCGACCGAGGCCGAGGTCCGCAAGATCGCCGAGGCCACCACCGCGCCGACCACCTGGCTGAAGCTGTTCGCCGAGGGCGACACCGTGCGCCCCTGGCTGGGCCCGCAGTGGCGGCTGGACGCGCCGGGCTTCCTGATGAGCGTCCCGCTCGCCCCCGAGCGGCCCGAGCCCCCGGCCGGCCACACCGTGACCATCTGGGAGCGCGGCGGAGTGCTCCGGACGCTGGTGCGCACCGAGGCCGGGCATCCGGCGGCCCGCGGCCAGGCGGGCCTGGCCGGCCCGGTGGCCGTCCCCGACCAGATCACCACGGTGCCCGAGTTCCGCCGCCGGGGCCTGGGCGCCCTCGTGATGCGGACGCTGCAGTCCGCCGCGTACGAGCGGGGCGCGCGCACCGGCGTACTGGTCGGCACCCCGGAGGGACAGGCGCTCTACACCGCGCTCGGCTGGACCACCCACGCCCCGATGGCGAGCCTGGTCCTGGAGCCGAAGCCGGCTGCGGCCTAGGGGCTGCCTTCGAACTCGCCCCGCAGGCGGGAGCTTGAAGGCAGCCGCTACGAGTACGGCAGCAGCTCGGCCCGCTTCGGCGGGCGGCCGTCGCCGGAGGAGCGGCCGGTCAGGCGGCGGCCGATCCACGGGCCGAGGTGGGTGCGCAGCCAGCGGGCGTCGGCGCGCAGGCGCTCGGCGCGGCCGGGCGGGGCGGCGACGGGCAGCGGGGCGCGCCAGTCGAAGGAGGCGGGGCGGCCGAGCGCCTCCAGCACGCCCTCGGCGACCCGCCGGTGGCCTTCCGGCGAGAGGTGCAGCCGGTCCTCGGCCCACATGCGGCGGTCGTCGAAGCAGGGCGCGGAGAAGAGGTCGACCACGGCGAAGCCGTCCTGCCGGCCGAGTTCCTGCACGAAGGCCTTCATCCGCAGGATGGTGGGCAGCAGCCGGGCGCCGCCCGCCATCCTGCGGGTGGGGTCGGTGCTGGTGAACAGGACGACGGTGGCGCCGGTGGCCCGCAGTTCGCGGGCGCAGTCGCCGAGCAGCCGTTCGACCCGGTCGATGTCGCAGCCGGGGCGCAGCACGTCGTTGAGGCCGCCGGCCAGGGTGACCAGGTCGGCGCCCATGGCGGCGGCCGGGGCGAGCTGCTCGTCGTGGATCTGGCCGATGAGCTTGCCGCGGACGGCGAGGTTGGCGTAGCGGAAGTGGCCGTCGGTGTGCTCCGCCGCCAGTGCCGAGGCGACCCGGTCGGCCCAGCCGCGGTAGTGGCCGTCGGGCAGCAGGTCGTCGCACATGCCTTCGGTGAAGGAGTCACCGAGGGCGACGTAGTCGACGTAGCTGCGATAGGGGGTGGGCACGGGCTGGCCTCCGCTCTCCTGGGACGGCTTCGCGGTCCGACGATCGTACGTGTGCGCCTGCGCGGCCCTGCGGGGAGGTCCCGCGTCAGGGCCCTGCGGGGAGGTCCCTGACCTCGGCGCTCATCGCGCGTCGAGCGTTCGTTTATCGGCCCGCGCCACCCTGGGGCCACGGGGCGGCGGCCGGCGACGGGGGCCTTGCCGCCGCCCCGCACCCCCCGCACCACACCTCCCCGGACCGCCCCGCCCGGACCGCCTCGCCTCGCCGGGTCGTCAGCCCGCGACCGCCGCCGCCTCGTCCCCCGCCTTGCGGGGCGTGAACCAGTGCTCGCGCACGGCGTCGGTGGGCCGCTGCTCGCCGAGGGCGGTCAGGCCCCACTCCCCCAGTGCCTCGATGACCGGCCGCAGTTCGCGCCCGCGCTCGGTCAGCTCGTAGACCGTCGCGTTGGCCGGTCGTTCCAGTCGCCGCCGCGTGGCCAGCCCCTCGCCCTCCAGTTGCTTGAGCCGGGCGGCCAGGATGTCGGTGGAGACTCCGGGCAGGTCGGCGTGCAGGTCGGTGTAGCGGCGGGGGCCGCCGAGGAGTTCACGGACGATCAGGAGGCTCCAGCGTTCCCCCACCGCGTCCAGGGCGCGGGCGACGGCGCAGTACTGGTCGTAGCTTCGGCGTGACATGTGGATCAGCATAGCCAAAAGGTTGGACTTTCCAAGTGCCAACTTGGTAGAACAAAGCAGAAGCAACGGAGCGGTGGTGACGGTCGGGAGGCCGCAGGTGGAGTTTCGACAGTCCAGCAAGCTGAATGACGTGTGCTACGAGATCCGGGGCCCGGTGGTCGACCAGGCCAACGCCCTGGAGGAGGCCGGGCACACCGTCCTCCGGCTGAACACCGGCAACCCGGCACCGTTCGGCTTCGAGGCGCCCGAGGAGATCATCCAGGACATCATCCGCAACCTGCCCAAGGCGCACGGCTACAGCGACTCGCGCGGCATCCTGCCGGCCCGCCGCGCCGTGGTGCAGTACTACCAGCAGCGCGGGGTCCAGGGCGTCACCGTCAACGACGTCTACCTCGGCAACGGCGCCTCCGAGCTGATCCAGATGTCCGTCACCGCGCTGGTGGACGACGGCGACGAGGTGCTCGTGCCGATGCCCGACTACCCGCTCTGGACCGCCGTGGTCCGACTGGCCGGCGGCAAGGCCGTGCACTACCTGTGCGACGAAGAGGCCGAGTGGTACCCGGACCTGGACGACATCGCCGCCAAGATCACCCCCCGCACCAAGGCGATCGTCGTCATCAACCCCAACAACCCCACCGGCGCGGTCTACCCGAAGGAACTGCTGGAGGGCATCCTCGACCTGGCCCGCCGCCACCAGCTGATGGTCCTGGCCGACGAGATCTACGACAAGATCCTCTACGACGGCACCGAGCACCACTGCCTCGCCGCCCTCGCCGACGACGTGCTCACCCTCACCTTCAACGGCCTCTCCAAGTCCTACCGGGTGGCCGGCTTCCGCAGCGGCTGGCTGGTCGTCTCCGGGCCCAAGCAGCACGCCACCGACTACCTGGAGGGCCTCACCATGCTCTCCGGCATGCGGCTGTGCCCCAACGTGCCCGCCCAGTACGCCGTCCAGGCCGCGCTCGGCGGCCACCAGTCCATCAACGACCTGGTGCTGCCCGGCGGCCGGCTCACCGAGCAGCGCGACATCGCGGTCAAGGCGCTCAACGAGATCCCCGGCGTCAGCTGCGTCAAGCCCAAGGGCGCCCTGTACGCCTTCGCCAAGCTGGACCCGGCGGTGCACCGGATCGTCGACGACGAGCAGTTCGTGCTGGACCTGCTGCTGCGCGAGAAGATCCACGTCGTCCAGGGCACCGGCTTCAACTGGCCCCGCCCGGACCACTTCCGCTTCGTCACCCTGCCCCGCGCCGACGACCTGGAGACCGCCGTCAACCGGATCGGCCGCTTCCTGGCGACGTACCGGCAGGGCTGACAGCACGTACGCTCACCGGTCATGACCGTCCTGCGCTCCGTCGCCCTGTTCGTCCTCGCCGCGCTCGCCGAGATCGGCGGCTGCTGGCTGGTCTGGCAGAGCGTGCGCGAGCAACGGCCCTGGTGGCTGGCCGGGTTGGGAGTGGTGGCGCTCGGCGCGTACGGCTTCGTCGCGGCGCTGCAGCCGGACAGCGCCTTCGGCCGGGTGCTGGCCGCGTACGGCGGGGTGTTCGTGGCCGGCTCACTGCTGTGGGGCGTGGCCGTGGACGGCTTCCGGCCGACCCTCTACGACGTGGTGGGCGCGCTGATCTGCCTGGCCGGGGTCGCCGTCATCATGTACGGCCCCCGGCGCTGAGCACCGGAGAGCCGACGCCGGTGCCCCGGGGTCGGAGTTCCGACCCCGGGGCACCGTCACGACCGCCCGGGACTACCAGCCCCAGCCGCCGCCCTCGCCGTCGTCGTCGCGGCCGGAGTCCCAGCCCTCGCCGACCTTGCGCAGGATCGAGTAGTTGTCGATCTGCGTGCCGTCCTCGGCCAGCGCGGTGACCTTCATGACCGACTTCTGACCCAGGTGCGCCGGGGTGACGTCGACCTTGATGAAGGAGTAGCCGGTGTAGCGCACCCGCGACCACTGGATGGTCTCGGGGGTCTTCACCCGGCCCTTGCCCCAGTAGTAGGTGGCGACCTCGTCCCGGTGGTTCTCGTGCCCCTCGTAGGTGTCCGGCACGTCGAACTTGTACAGGCTGCGGCCGGCCGCGCCCGCGGTCACGTAGACCACGCCGTCCTTCTCGGGCTCGATGGTGGCGCCGCTCGGCACCTGCTTCGAGACCTTGTTGCCCAGGATGGCGTCGGTGCGCTCGTAGATGTGGTTGTGGCCGTTGATGACCAGGTCCACCCGGTACTTCTCGAACAGCGGCACCCAGGCCTCGCGGACGCCGCCCTCGGAGGCGTGCGCGACAGTGGTGGAGAAGGCGCAGTGGTGGAAGAAGACCACGACGAAGTCGATGGTCTCGTCGTTGCGCAGGTCCTTGAGGGTGCGCTCCAGCCACTTGGTCTGCTTGCCCGCCGAGAGGCCCAGGTTGGCCGGGATCTCGTAGGAGACGTCGTTGGCGTCCAGGGAGATGACGCCGACGTTCTTGTAGCGGAAGGTGTAGACGCCGGGCACGGTGCGCGGGTCCGGGCCGTTGTTCGGCAGGAAGAAGCGGGTGTTCTCGCCGCCGTAGCCGTTGGGCGAGTACCAGGCCTCGACGTCGTGGTTGCCGTAGGCGACCATCCACGGGATCTCGGCGGCGACCGTCTCGGTCTGGACCAGGAAGTCGTCCCAGGTCTTCGCGTTGTAGACGGACTTGTCCGGGTCGGTGCCGGAACCGGCCGGGTCGGCGTAGCAGATGTCGCCGGCGTGCAGGTGGAAGGCCGGCTTCTGGGCCTTGATGATGTGGTCGTTGCCCGCCGCGTGCGAGCTGACGCCCTGGTCGCCGAAGGCGGTGAAGGTGAACGGCTCGTACACCTTGCCCCAGCGGTGGTCGCGGGAGGGCGCGGTGCGGAAGGTGTGCAGGGTGGAGATCTGCTGCTGCGAGGCGGGGTCGAAGCCCTCGTGGCCGACACCGTAGTAGTACGTGGTGTCGGGGTGCAGGTCCTCCAGCGCCACGTGCAGGTAGTACTGGTCCACCGGCTGGCTGCCGGGGGTCAGCGCCGGGGTGTGCAGGGCGCGGACCTCGGCCTGCACCTTGTGGCTGAGCTCCCAGGGGGTCTTGCCGAAGCGCAGGAACGGCTTCTTGACCGGCGCCGGGACCTGCCAGGAGACCCGGAACTGGGTGTCCGGCTCGGGGCCGAACTGGAGGTGGCGACCGACCGGCGCGACCAGCGAACCGTCGATCCCGTCCGTCGTGCCGCCCGTCAGCAGCTGCGGGCCGGCCGGCGCCGCGAAGGCGGTGCCGCCGCCCAGGGCGCCGCCGACGGCGACGGCGCCGACGGTCACGGCACCGGCACGCAGCATCCGGCGGCGGGAGAAGCGGGCCCGCAAGTACTCGTGCTGCTCGGCCGTGCTCATGCGGTCGGCAAGCTTGGCCGGCACGCCCATGTTGGGGATATCCATGCGCGGGACTCTGTCAGCGGCGCGTGGATCGCACGCGGACGCGCGGTGAACGGGTCGCAGCGCGTCCCCCATTCGAACGCCAATGTTCGACCATGGTTCGGTAAAGGGCATGTCCGCGTCGATCCGACGCCGGATCATGACCGCCACCGGCTGCGCCACCTGAGCGGATGTCGACGGATACCACGACGAGGGGGGAACGTGCCGGAGGGTCAGGAGGGTTCGTCCCACTGCGTGGCGGTCCGGTTGCCGGTGCCGTCGCAGGTGCGGCAGATCTCGTCCCGGTAGGCGTGCTTGGCGCCGGTCGCGTCCACCCGGTAACGCACGTACTCCCCGGTGCCGTCACACAGGAAGCAGTTGCCGCCCCCGCCGCCCACCTCGGTGGTGCCGGTGCCCTGGCAGGTCCGGCAGCTGAGGCCGGCGGTCCGGCCGGTGCCCGCGCAGATCCGACAGACCGTCGTCATCGTCTTCCTCCCTCGCGCGGAACGGCTCGACGCCACCGGTCATGGTAGTGGTGCGGGCCGCCGAACCACCCCGGGGCCGACGATCTGACAATCGATCAGGATTCCGGCCCGGAAGTCACTCCGGCAGGGCCTCACGGACCCGGCGGGAGACCGAGATCAGCTGGAGGTCGAGCAGACCGGGCGGGTCGGCGAGGCCGGGGCCGCCCGCGCGCACCCAGGTCGCTATGTCGTCGATCATCTCGTCCATCAGCACGAAGCCGAGCCAGACCGGCCGCCCGCCCGCGGCCCGGCCCTCACCGGAAGGGCCGACCACCACCACGTTGGACTGGCTGCACACGTCCAGGCACTTGACGGCCCGGACCCGGCCCGCTTCTCCCACCGCCGTCCGCAGCCGCTCGTACTGCCCCGCGTGGTCCACGCCGGGGTGCTTCGCCTCGGTGCCGCAGCAGCAGCCGCGGCAGACCGTGACGGTCACCGGGGAGCCGGCGCCCCGCTTCCGGTCGTGGCCCTGGGCGCCGTCGCGGTCGCGGTCTCGGCGGCTCATCGGTTCTGGTACCCCTCGTGGTCGGCGGCGCGCTCTGCACCCGCACTGTATCCCCGGGGCCGAGCCGCCCCCCACCGCCCGCTGCCCCGGCGTCCGTCATCCCACCGCCCGGGCCGCGGCCCGCCCCGCCGTACGGCCCGAGAACAGGCACCCGCCGAGGAACGTCCCCTCCAGCGAGCGGTAGCCGTGCACGCCCCCGCCGCCGAAGCCCGCCGCCTCGCCCGCCGCGTACACCCCCGGCAGCACCTCCCCGTCCGGCCGCAGCACCCGCGAGGACAGGTCGGTCTCGAGCCCGCCCAGCGACTTGCGGGTCAGGATGTTGAGCCGGACGGCGATCAGCGGGGCGGCGTCGGGGTCGAGGACGCGGTGCGGGGCGGCGGTGCGGACGAGCTTGTCGCCGAGGTAGCGGCGGGCGCCGTGGATGGCGGTGACCTGGAGGTCCTTGGCGAAGGGGTTGGCCAGCTGCCGGTCGCGGTCCTCGACGGTGCGGCGCAGCTCGTCGGGGTCGATCAGCGGCTCGCGGGTCTTGGCGTTCATGCCCCGGGCGAGGTCGGCGAGGTTGCCGGCGACGACGAAGTCCCGGCCGTGCCGCAGGTGGCCGCGGACCGGTCCGGGGGCGCCGGGCAGGGTGCGGCCGAGCACGCCGCGCACGGATTTCCCGGTCAGGTCGGGGTTCTGTTCGGAGCCGGAGAGGGTGAACTCCTTCTCGATGATGCGCTGGTTGAGCACGAACCAGGTGTACTCGTACCCGGTGGACATGATGTGTTCGAGTGTCCCGAGGGTGTCGAAGCCGGGGAACAGCGGGACGGGCAGCCGTCGGCCGCGCGCGTCCAGCCAGAGCGAGGACGGGCCGGGGAGGATCCGGATGCCGTGGCGGGCCCAGATCGGATCGAAGTTCTCGATGCCCTCGGTGTAGTGCCACATCCGGTCGCCGTTGATCAGGCTGGCCCCGGCGGCGCCGGCGATGTCCAGCATCAGGCCGTCGACGTGCGCGGGCACGCCGGAGAGCATTCTGGCGGGTGGGGTGCCGAGCCGGGCGGGCCAGGCCTTGCGGACCAGGTCGTGGTTGCCGCCGATGCCGCCGGAGGTGACGACGACGGCTTGGGCGCGCAGTTCGAAGTGTCCGGCGACCTCGCGGGAGCTGGCCTCGCCGCGGGGGGCCGGGCTGGGCTCCAGCACCTCGCCGGTGACGGTGTCGACGGCGCCCGCGGTGGCGGTCAGTCCGGTGACGCGGTGTCGGAAGCGCAGGTCGACCAGTCCGCGCGCGGCGGCGTCGCGGACCCGGCGGACGAAGGGCGCCAGCAGTCCCGGGCCGGTGCCCCAGGTGATGTGGAAGCGCGGCACCGAGTTGCCGGGCCCGTCGGCGAGGAAGCCGCCGCGCTCGGCCCAGCCGACCACCGGGAAGAACCGCACGCCCATTCCGCGCAGCCAGGACCGCTTCTCGCCCGCCGCGAAGTCGACGTAGGCCTCGGCCCAGCGGCGGGGCCAGGCGTCTTCGGGGCGGTCGAAGCCGGCGGTGCCGAGCCAGTCCTGCCAGGCGAGGGCGTGCGAGTCGCGGATCCGCATCCGGCGCTGCTCGGGCGAGTCGACCAGGAAGAGGCCGCCGAAGGACCAGTGCGCCTGTCCGCCGAGCGAGGCCGCCGGTTCCTGGTCGAGCAGGATCACCTTCCGTCCGGCGTCGGCGAGTTCGGCGGTGGCGGCGAGGCCGGCGAGTCCCGCTCCGATGACGATGACGTCGGCGTCCAGGGCCATGCGCAGTCCTCCGTCGCGGCTCGCGGTGGCGGCGGGTGGGGGCACCGCCGTCGCTGTGCGCCCGATACTGCGGCCTGCGGTGACGTTCGGTCAACCATTGGTCGACCGGTTGGTGACAACCGCGTGCATGAATTCCGCTCCACACCGTTTCGGAAATACCTCCGATACACGGTGGAGCGAAATTCGAAATGTCACGCGACTCCATCTGACGGAATTTCGGCAATTTCTGCGCAAACCATGGACGCCCACGAAACCTGGCAGTAACTTACCTGCGAGTAGCTGTGGCCCGGCTCGGCACCACCCCCACCCGTCGTTTCTCTCCCCCAGGAGGAACCGTGCTCCGCCCTGCCCGGAATTCCCGGCACCTCCGCAATTCCACCGCGCTCGCCGCGGTCGCCCTCGGCGCCGCCCTGGCACTCACCTCCACCAGCGCCCAGGCCGCCACGCCCGCCCCGAAGCACCTCGTGGCACTCGGCGACTCCTACGCCGCCGGCGCCGGCGTACCCGGCCAGTCGGCCGGCCTCTGCCTGCGCTCCGACCACAACTACGGCCACCTGGTCGCCGCCGCCCTCAAGGCCGGCGCGTACACCGACGTGACCTGCGCCGCCGCCAAGGTCAAGGCGATGACGCAACCCCAGTACGACGCGTTCATCAAGGTCAACGACCCCCAGCTGGGCGCGGTGACCCCCGACACCGACCTGGTCACCCTCGGGATCGGCGGCAACGACCTCGCGGCCAGCGACCTCGGACTCGGCGAACTGGTCGCCACCTGCATCGCCGGCGCCGTCGTCAACCCGCTCGGAACGCCGTGCAAGGACGTGTACCACCACGGTTACTGGGACTGGAGCACGTGGTCCTGGCAGTACGGCAACGACGACCTGGCCGAGCGGATCACCACCACTATCGCCCCGCAGATCGCCGACACCCTCCAGCGCATCCACAGCAAGGCCCCCAAGGCCAAGGTACTGCTGGTCGGTTACCCGTCCGTGCTGCCCGCCGACGGCTCGTCCTGCGTGCTGCGCCAGCCCGTCACCCCCGGCGACGTCGAGTACATGCACGGCGTGCTCGACAAGCTGAACGCCGCGCTCAGGGCCACCGCGGCCGCGGGCGGCGCGACCTACGTCGACACCGCCACGCCGACCCTCGGACACGACGTCTGCTCGGACGACCGCTGGATCGAGGGCGCGCTGCCCGGCTCGCCCGCCGTGCCGTTCCACCCGAACGCGACCGGCGAGAAGGTGATGGCGGACGCGGTGCTCGCCGCGCTGCGGTAGGACCCGTCCCCAGGACCCGTCCCGCTCCCGGAAAGCCCCGAGGGGCCGGTGACCAGACCCCGGTCACCGGCCCCTCGGTTCGGGCCGCGCGTTGCTTCACCCGTGCGCTGCTCGGCTTGTGCGTCAGTCGGACTCGGCCGAGGCGGCGGCCAGCCCGGCCGACCACTTCTCCTCGACGTTGCCGAACTTCCAGTAGGCGATCGCCGCCGCCCAGGTGAGCACGAACAGCCCGACGATCGCGTAGCCGACGAAGTTGAGGTCCACCGAGCCGATCCAGGCGATCGGCCCGCTGGTGATGTCCAGCTTCTCGCCGAGCAGGCCGATCAGCTCGACCGAGCCGATGACCAGCGCGACCAGCACCGACAGCCCGGTGACGGTCAGGTTGTAGTAGATCTTGCGGACCGGCTTGGAGAAGGCCCACTCGTAGGCGAAGTTCATGAACGAGCCGTCGATGGTGTCCAGCAGGCTCATCCCGGCCGCGAACAGGATCGGCAGTGTGAGCAGCGCGTACCAGGGCAGCGAGAATGCCGCCGCGCCGCCCGCCAGCACCAGCAGGGACACCTCCGTGGCGGTGTCGAAGCCCAGGCCGAACAGCAGGCCCACCGGGTACATGTGCCAGGGCTTGGTGACGGCCCTGGTCACCCGGCCGAGGATGCGGTTCATCAGCCCGCGCCGCTCCAGCTGGCGCTCCAGCTCGGCCTCGTCGTACTCGCCCACCCGCATCTTGCGGAAGACCTTGAGGATGCCGTTGAAGGCGCCCAGGTTGATCAGGCCGAGGAGCAGCAGGAAGGTGCCGGAGACGGTGACGCCGATCAGGCCCGTCATCTCGTGCAGCGTCGAGTCGTCGGACTCCACCTGGCCGGCCAGCGAGCGGATGCCGAAGGCCAGCAGCGCGCAGAGGCCGAAGACGATCGAGGAGTGCCCGAGCGAGAACCAGAAGCCGACCGACAGCGGCCGCTTGCCCTGGCCCATCAGCTTGCGGGTGGTGTTGTCGATGGCGGCGATGTGGTCGGCGTCGAAGGCGTGCCGCATGCCGAGGGTGTAGGCGGTCAGGCCCATGCCCGCGCCGAATACCTGGCCGCCGACGGTGTAGTGCTCGGGTGCGACGAGCGCGAGCAGGGTGAACCAGCCGACGACGTGCAGCGCGAGGATGAACCCGCCCATTCCGGCCAGGCGGATCCACTCCTCACGGGTGAGCCGGTCGCGCCAGCGAGGGGCGGTCATCATCGGGTCCTTTCGGCGGAGCGGGCAGAGCCGGTCGGTGCAGCGGGCAGAGCTGGGCCATCTTTCCGCCTGGACACGCGCAGTTGCAAGTCATGCGCAATTACGGTCTGGTTTCTGCCCACCTCGAGATCCCCACGATCCGTACAGGGCTTCGTCACCTCCCGGGCCTTTCTCCGGCCGCTCTACGCGCGGATACTCCCGTTCTACGCGCGAAAACTCGGGCGCCGAACACCTCAACTCCCCACGGAGGAACGGCACATGACGATCCGCATTCGAACCGTCGCGGCCCTCTCCGGCGCGGCGCTGCTCGCGGCCGGTCTCACCACCCTCGCCCCGGCCGCCACCGCCGCCCCGGCCACGACCGCCTCGGCCGCCACGACCACCTCGGTGAGCGCCACCCCGCACCGGGTGCTGTTCGACAACAGCAAGGCCGAGACCGCCGGCAACGCCGACTGGATCATCAGCACCAGCCAGCCCGACCCGCTCGCCCAGAACCCCAGCCCCACCACCGAGAAGAGCTGGACCGGCGCGCTGTCCGCCTGGGGCGTCGCCCTCCAGAAGACCGGCCAGTACAGCCTCAAGACCCTCCCGGCCGGCTCCACCATCACCTACGGCACCGGCGGCGCGCTCGACCTCGCCAACTTCGACACCTTCGTCGTCCCGGAGCCCAACATCCGGCTCAGCGCGGCCGAGAAGACCGCGGTCATGAAGTTCGTCCAGAACGGCGGCGGACTCTTCCTGATCTCCGACCACAACAACAGCGACCGCAACAACGACGGCTGGGACTCGCCGAAGATCATCAACGACCTGCTGACCAGCAACGGGGTCAACAACAACGACCCCTTCGGCTTCTCGGTCGACCTGCTCAACATCACCACCGACAACCCGCGCGCGGTCAACGACGCCACCGACCCCGTCCTGAACGGCTCCTTCGGCACCGTCACCGGCTCCATCCTGCGCAACGGCACCACCTTCACCCTGAAGCCCGCCGACAACCCCTCGGTCAAGGGCCTGGTCTACCGGACCGGCTACAGCGGCAACACCGGCGCCTTCTTCGTCACCAGCACCTTCGGCTCCGGCCGGGTCGCCATCTGGGGCGACAGCTCCCCGATCGACGACGGCACCGGCCAGTCCGGCAACACCCTCTTCAACGGCTGGGACGACCCGGCCGGCACCGACGCCGCCCTCGCCCTCAACGCCACCGCCTGGCTGAGCAAGGCGTAACCGCCGAGGGGCCCTCGCCAGGAAAACGGCCGGTTCCTCCCCTAGGGTCGGAATGCCGACGCCCGCGGCGCGCACGTACGGACACCCGTACGACCCGCGCGCCGCGGGCCCGCCGGCGCCCACCCGGCCCGGGACCCGATGGGAGCGGCCATGCCGTCGTACCCCTTCCACACCACCCGCGAGGACGTCCGCATCCCGCTGCCCGACGGCACGCTGCTGGCCGGCCGGCTGTGGCGGCCGGTCGACGACGAGCCCGTCCCGGCGCTGCTGGAGTACTCCGGCGGCCGCCTCACCGACCGGACCGCCGCCGAGGACGCCCGCCGCCACCCCTGGTACGCCGGCCACGGCTACGCCGTCCTGCGGGTCGACACCCGCGGGCACGGCAACTCCGCCGGCACCCCCGGCGAGCCCGGCGGCGAACAGGAGCTGGTCGACGGCGCCACCGTGGTCGACTGGCTCGCCCGCCGCCCCCACGCCAGTGGCCGGGTCGGCCTGCTCGGCGTCGGCGCCGCGGGCACCACCGCGCTGCGCCTGGCCGCCCGGGTGCCGGAGACCGTCGGCGCCGTGGTCACCGTCTGCCCCGAGGGCGGCCACCGGCTCGGCGGCGCCGTGCTCGCCGCCGACCTGCACACCCGGCTCACCGCCCTGGTCGCCGACGCCGCCCTGCCCCCGGACCCGCGCCACGTCGGCGACGCCTGGCGCGGCCGCTGGCTGACCCGGCTGGAGACCCTGGAGCCGCCCGTCGACACCTGGCTCGCCGCCGGGGAGAGCACCGTGCCGATCTCCGTCCCCACCTTCGCGATCGCCGGCTGGGGCGACCCGTCCTGCTCCTTCGTGCTGCGCCTGCTCGCCGAGTCCCCCACCGCGCGCGCCCTGATCGGCCCCTGGCCGCACGGCCTGCCCGAGGACGCCCTGCCCGAGACCCTGCGCTGGTGGGACCACTGGCTGCGCGGCGTCGACACCGGTGCCACCAAGGAACCCGCCCTGCGCAGCTGGATCAGCACCCGCTGGGCCGGCGACGACGCCTGGCCCTCCCCCGACGTCCGCGAGATCCACTACGGCCTGGACGGGCCGCTGCGCACCGCCGGCACCGCCTCCGACGACCGCTACGTCCACGTCCGCTCCCCGCAGCACACCGGCCTCAACGCCGGCGCCTACCTCCCGCGCGGCCGCCCCGCCGACCAGCCGCCCGACCAGCGCGAGGAGGACGGCCGCTCGGTCTGCTTCGACTCCCAGCCGCTGCCCGAGCCGGTCGAGCTGCTCGGCGCCCCGACGGTACGGCTGCGGCTGCGCGAGGGCGGGCCCGCGCCGCTGGTGGCGGTCCGGCTCTGCGCGGTCGGCCCGGACGGCACCTCGGAGCTGGTCACCCGGGGCGTCCTGATCGCCCCGCCCGACGCCGGGCCGGACGCCGAAGTGGAGCTGGCCGCCTGCGGCCGGACGGTCCCGGCCGGGCACCGGCTTCGGCTCGCCTTCTCCTCCGTCTACTGGCCGTGGGTGTGGCCCCCGGCGGACGCCGCCGGATACGCCCTCGACCCGTCCCGGTCCACCCTGAGCCTGCCCGTCCGCCACCTCGCCGCCGACGTCGGCGCCACGCCCATCACCTTCGAGACCCCGGCACTGCCCGATCCGCTCGACATCCACCTCACCGAGCCGCTCACCGCCCGGCCCGAGCACCTCACCATCCACGACATCGGCCGCCACGAGTGGCGCACCGAACTCTCCCCCGCCACCGACGGCACCCGCACCCACCCCGACGGCCTGGTCCGCGACGAGCACACCGTCACCGCCTACCGCGTCCTCACCGACACCCCGCTCAGCGCCCAGGCCCGCACCGACCACACCGTACGGCTGGAGCGCCCCGACATCGGCTGGGACGTCACCGTCCAGACCCGCGCCCAACTGCGCTGCGACGCCGGGCACTTCCTCAGCATCGTGCAGCTGCGGGCGCTGGAGGCCGGGTCGGTGGTGTTCAGCCGCGAGTGGCAGCACCGGGTACCCAGGGAGAGAACCTAAAAGATAGTCTTATGGAGTTGTCTTCCTTTCTCGAATTCCCTTATAAATGACGCCATGAAGACCATCGGCCTCATCGGCGGCATGAGCTGGGAATCCACCGCCGAGTACTACCGCCTGCTGAACGAACTCACCCGCGACCGGCTCGGCGGGCTGCACTCCGCGCAACTCGTGCTCTACTCGGTCGACTTCGCCGCCATCGAGCAGCTGCAGGCGGCTGGGCGCTGGGACGAGGCCGGCGAGGTCCTGGCAGCCGCGGCGCGGTCCCTGGAGGCGGCGGGCGCGGAGTTGCTGCTGATCTGCACCAACACCATGCACAAGGTCGCCGACCAGGTCGCGGCCGCGGTCGCCGTCCCCCTTCTGCACCTGGCCGACGCCACCGCGCTGGCCGTACGGGCGGCCGGCGCACAGCGGATCGGGCTGCTGGGGACGGCCTTCACCATGGAACAGGACTTCTACCGAGGGCGGTTGGCCTCGCACGGCCTGGACGTCCTCGTTCCCGAAGCCGACTCCCGCGCCCTGGTCCACCGGGTGATCTACGAGGAACTGTGCGTCGGCGTGGTCCGCGACGAATCACGGGCCGCCTACCGGCGGGTGATCGAAGAGCTGGTGGCGGCGGGCGCGGAGGGGATCGTGCTCGGCTGCACCGAGATCGAACTCCTGGTCCGGCCGGAGGACAGCCCGGTCCCGGTGTTCCCCACCGCTCGTCTGCATGCGGAGGCTGCCGTGGCCGCCGCCCTCGGCGACCGGTGACGGGAAACGGGCAGGAGAGCGGGCAGGAAAGGGGCTTGCACGGGGCGGCGTTCGAGGTACAAGATCTTCCCTGACCGAGACACCGTCAGAGGAGGTGAGACCCGTGAAGGCTGTATCCCCGTGGGTGCTCCCCCTCTTCGTCACGGTCGGCGACTGACGTAGCCGTCGCCGGGAGCGCCTTCCTTCCTCAAGGCCCTTCCGAAAGGCACCAACCATGTCTGCTTTCCAGTTCACCGCCGATTCCACCGCGAACGGCATCCGCGAGCGCGACTTCACCGTGGGCGACGTCCCCGGCGTGCTCTGGTCCCCGGCCACCGGCACCGACCGCGCCCCGCTGGTCCTGATGGGACACGGCGGCGGCAACCACAAGAAGCACCCCGCGATGTCGGGCCGCGCCCGGCTCCTCGTACACGGTTACGGCTTCCACGTCGCCGTCATCGACGCACCCGGCCACGGCGACCGGCCGCGCACGGCACACGACGAGGCGGAAATCGCCGAGATGTTCCGGGTGCGGGCGGCCGGCGAGCCCGAAGGCCCCATCGTCGTCCGCTACAACGAGCACCTGGCGAAGCTCGCCGTGCCCGAGTACCACGCGACCCTGGACGCCCTCCAGCAGCTCCCCGAGATCGGCACCGACGGGCCGGTCGGCTACTGGGGCATCAACATGGGCACCGCGATCGGCATCCCCTTCGTGGCGGGCGAGCCCCGGATCACCGCCGCCGTCTTCGGCCAGCACTGGCCCGAGGTCCTGGCCGAGCAGGCGAAGCGGATCACCATCCCGATCGAGTTCGCCCTGCAGTGGGACGACGAGCACATCTCCCGCGAGGACGGTGTCGCGCTGTTCGACGCCTTCGCCTCCAAGGAGAAGTCCCTGCACGTGAACGCGGGCAAGCACAAGGAGCTCCCCCGCTTCGAGGCCGACAGCGGCGCCCGATTCCTCGCCCGCCACCTCACCAGCCGGACGTGACCCCACCGGCGCCCGGCCACCCCGGCCGGGCGCCCGGCCCCGCAGGCCCCCCGGAAGCCGGGAAGCCCGGAAGGCCGGCCCCGGGGCGGCGATCACCCCTCCACCGCCACCTCCACGATCAGCAGGGTCCCCCGGCTGCCCGCCCGGACGGCGTGCCGCGCGCCCGCCGGCACGACGCACAGCTCGCCGGCCCGTACGGTCGACTCCTCGCCGTCCAGGAGCAGTTCGAGGCACCCCTCGGCGACGAACAGCACCTCGGCCGTCCCGTGCACCTCCGGCGCCAGCTCCCGCCCGTCCATCCGCAGCACCTTCACCGCCGCAGCCCCGACCCGCCCCAGCACCTGGGAGTGCCAGGCCTCGGGCAGCCGCGCCGCCCGCTCGTTCACATCGACCACGCTCATGGCCCCGGACGCTACCCGGGGCGGCCCGGACGTTGGTTGACCGTTTCGTAAAACCTGCCAGGATCGCCGGGGTGAACGCTCGCGCACTGTACGAGGCCCTGCTCGACACCGACGGCCCGCCCGAGGACGTCATCGGCCCCTGGCTCGCCCGGGAAGGGGCCGGCGGCTACGCCGAGCGGCTCCGGACCGCCTCGACCCACCACCCCTGGTGGGGCGACGAGGACGGCCAGGGGCTGCTGTGGGAGCTCTACGCCCTCGGCCGGGTCGCCGACGTCCTGCTGATCGACCCGCAACTGCCCTCGTACCTCGGCCTGTTCACCGCGCTCGGCATGACGCCGTTCGAGGACGCCGCGCCCTTCGACCCGTTCCTGCACGAGATCGTCGAGGTCGAGCAGGCCGAGGACCCGCAGGCGCCGATCGAAGTCCTGGCGGTCCGCCACCCGGGGCTGATGCTGGGCGAGCTGCTGTTCAACCGCGCCGGGGTACGGATCCGGGCCGGTGCGGAGCACGCCGAGCGCGGGGTGGCGGACCGCTCCCCGCTCTACTGGACCTTCCGCCGGGCCGACCGGCCCACGCACGACCTGTCCCACGGCTGGGGCGGCAACTCCCAGTGGCGCACGGACCTCCGCCTCGACTACCGCACCCCCGAGGGCGACCACCTCAACGTCACCGAGGACGGCTCGGTCGACGGCCGCCCCGACCTCGGCCACTACAAGGACCTCGGGCCCGACGAGCGCCTGCTCACCCCTGCCGAACGGCGCGAACTCCTGCGCCACCGCTGCCTCCTGCGCACCCCCGACGCTGCGACCGCCGACTCCCCCGGCTGGGCGGAGGAACTGTTCCCCTACGAGTGGCGGCTGCCGGCCGGGGAGGCGTGAGCGGTACCCGAGGCACGACCGGTACCCGAGGCACGATCGGTACCCGAGGCACGATCGGTTCCCGAGGCGTGATCGGCCAGCACCTCGCCGATCACGTACCGGGCGATGCCCGTCATCCGCGGGCTGGTCTCGCGGTAGTAGGCCAGCTCCATCAGCGCGACGGACAGCGCCCAGCCCCGGCCGCGCGCCCAGGTCGCGTCGTCGGCGGCCACGCCCGCCCGGAAGGCGGCACGGGCCGCCACGGGGAGCACGTACCAGGCGGCGATCAGGTCCACGGCCGGGTCGCCGAGGCCCGCGCAGCCGAAGTCGATGACGGCGCTCAGCCGACCGCGCCCGTCCAGCAGCAGGTTGCCGGGCTGCAGGTCGGCGTGGATCCAGACCGGCGGGCCGGGATGCCCGGGGGCCCGGAGTGCGTCCTCCCAGGCGCCGGTCGCAGCCCCGGTGTCGATGACGTCCGCCAGGGCCGCGATCGCCGTCCGGACCGCGCCGTCCCGCTCCGGCAGGGACTCGCTGCGGTAGGAAGCGGGGCCGCCGGCCGGGTCCACCCGGCGCATGGCGGTCACGAAGGCCGCCAAGTCGGCGGCCAGCAGGGCCGGTTCGGCCACCTGCCCGACCACCGGGTTCGCACCGTCGAGCCAGCGGAGGACCGACCAGGGCCACGGGCAGCCGTCCACCGTCCCGCTCCGGGCCAACGGTACGGGCACCGCGACCGGAAGCTCCGGGGCCAGGCGCCGCAGCCAAACGCACTCCTTCTCGATGTCCTCGACGGCCCCCGGGATCCGCGGGATGCGCACCACCAGGTCCGCACCCAGCCGGTACATCGCGTTGCTGGTCCCGGCCGCGGCGACCGCCTCGACCGGCAGGGCCGCCCAGTACGGGAACTGCGCGGCGACCATCCGGCGGACCAGGGCGTCGTCGATGGCGAGTTCGCCGGCGTGCATCGTGCGGGAGGAAGGCATGGCGCCCGACCCTGCCAGCAACCATCGGCCCGGGCAACCGAATTAGCCCGCGCGGCCACCAGGCCACCGGCTGCCAACCGCCAGGCCACCGGTTTCCAGGGCACCGGCTACCAGGCCACGTCCTTGCCCTCGTGGTCCAGGAACCGGAGCCCCGGCTCGCCGCGGTGGCGCTCGATCGTCCCCACCACGCCGGGAACGCTCTCCTCCACGCTCAACTCCGCTTCCATGCCGCCGAGTTCGGTCCGAACCCAGCCCGGGTCCATCAGCAGCAGGCTGCGCGCGCTCCCGGCCTGACGGACGGCGTAGCAGCGCATCAGCTGATTCAGCGCGGACTTGCTCGCCCGGTACAGGTCCTGCCCGCCCTCGGTGTTCAGGGCGATGCTCCCCTGGTCGGAGGACATCACCCCGATGGTCCCGGTCGGCGCGACCAGCGGGCCGAGGGTCTCCACGACGCGCATCGGGCCGAGCGCGTTGGTGGCCATCACCTCGGTGAACATCTCCGTCGGCACCTCGCCGATCGGCAGGTCGCCGCGGGCGACGGCGGCGTTGACGAAGAGCAGGTCGAGGGTGCGCCGGGCCAGCCGGTCGCGCAGGGCCGCGATCTGCTCCGGGTCGGTCATCTCCAACTGCTCGACGGTCAGCCGCCCGTCGGCGGAGTCCGCCAGGTCGTGCAGGCCGGTGCGGCGGCTGCCGCGCACGGTGCCGATGACGTCCCAGCCGCGGCGGAGGTACTCGGCGGCGATCCCGAGACCCAGGGTGCGGGAGGCGCCGATGACGAGGGCTGTCCTGCGCGGTTCGGCGGCGACGTGGGTGTCCGCCGCGAGGCGGGTGTCGGCCATGGAGTGCGTGTCGGCTGTGGAACGGGTGTCGGCCGTGGAGTGGGTGTCGGTCATGGGTCGAGTCTCCGAGCGGCCGGGGCCGGGCGTCCAATACCCTTCCGCACGCATTGATACCGTGCGGGCATGGATCTGGACCTGCGCAAGCTCCGCTACTTCCTCGCGGTGGCCGAGCACCGACAGTTCGGCCGGGCGGCCCAGGAGCTGTTCATCGCGCAGCCGGTCCTCAGCCGGCAGATCCGGGCGTTCGAGCGGGAGTTGGGCTTTCTGCTGTTCACCCGGACCACCCGCAGTGTCGAACTGACCGCTGCCGGACGGCAGTTGCGCGAGGAGGCGCAGCGGATCACCGCCACGGTGGACACCGCCCTGCGGCGCGTCCAGGAGGCCGCGCGCGGCGAACAGCGGCTGGTCGTCGCCTTCTCGCCCGGCCTGCACGTGTCGGAGGCGATCCGGGCGTTCACCGCGCGCCACCCGGACATCGGGGTCGACGTCCTCCCGCTGCGCTGGTGGGAGCAGGACGCCCCGCTGCGCGACGGCCGCGCGCACGTCGGCTACCTGCGGCGGCCGTTCGACGACACGGGGCTGCGCACCGTCCCGATCGGCCAGGAGGCCAAGGTGGCCTGCCTGCCGGTGACGCATCCGCTGGCCGGCCGCCGTGCCCTCACCTCGGCCGACCTCGACGGTGAGCCGATCCTCGACGCCAGGAAGCGTCGGACGTCCTCCCTGGACGAGAAGTTCGAGCTGATCGCCTCCGGGCAGGGCATCGCACTGGTCCCGCTCAGCGTCACGGGCTCGTACTCCCGTCCCGACCTGGTCTACCTGCCGGTCACCGACTCGCTGCCCGTCGAGACCTGCCTGGCGGTCCCGGAGGGCGGTGGCACCGGCCCCGTACCGGACTTCCTGGCCATCGCCACCACCACCCTGCGCCGGCCCGCCGCGGACGCACCCGCTCACTCCCGCACGGCCAGGTCCTGACTGCCCACCACCTTCAGCAGTCGCAGCGCCGTGTGCGACGGCGTCCCGGGGGCTGCGGTGTAGAAGATCGTCCACTGGTCCCGGTGCGGGTCGTGCAGCGCCTCGCAGTCGAGGTCGAGCGGGCCGACCACCGGGTGGAGGATCCGCTTGCGGGTCGAGCGGCGGACCTCCACGTCCTGCCGCGCCCACAGCTCCCGGAACTCGGCGTCGGCCGCGAGCAGCCGCTCGACCAGGGCGCGCAGGGCGCTGTCGGCGGGGTAGCGGGCGGCGGCGGACCGCAGGTCGGCGACCGCGCGGCGGCCGAACTCGGCCTGGCCTGAGGCGTCGTGGCGGGCGCGGGTGTCCGGGTCGGTGAAGAAGCGCCAGATCAGGTTGCGCTCGCCGGGCGGCGGGGCGGAGAAGTCACCGAGCAGGGCGGCCGCCATGGGGTTCCAGGCGAGGATGTCGCGGGCGGCGCTGCAGACCATGGCCGGGGTGTCGTCCAGCCGGTCGAGCAGGTGCAGGATGCCCGGCCGGACGTCCCGGGACAGCGTGCTCGGGGGCAGCGGCGGCTCGCCGACCAGGTGGTGCAGGTGGGCGGTCTCGTCCTCGGACAGCCGCAGGGCCCGGCTGATCGCCCCGATCATCTGGCGGGACGGCCGCGGCCCCCGGCCCTGTTCCAGCCGGATGTAGTACTCCACCGACATCCCCGCGAGCTGCGCGACCTCCTGGCGGCGCAGGCCCGGGGTGCGGCGCCGTCCGCCGGCCGGCAGGCCGACGTCGGCGGGCTGGATGCGGGCGCGCCAACCCCGCAGGAAGGCGGCCAGCTCCGCCCGGTCCACGTTTTCCACGGCCCCAGTCTGGCCCGACCACGTGCCCGGCCACCATGGGACCGCCGATACCACCCTCGACAGTGCTCTCCCGGCCCCGGCGCCACCGGGCCAGGGTGGGGCCATGAACACCAACCGCATCGTCCTGATCACCGGCGCCAACAAGGGCATCGGCCTGGCCACCGCCGGGGAACTCGCCCGCGCCGGGCACACCGTGCTGATCGGCGCCCGCGACCCGGAGCGCGGTGAAGCGGCCGCCGCCGGGCTCGCCGCCGAGGGCCTGGACGCCCGCTTCGTCCGCCTGGACGTGACCGACCCGACGACCGTCGCCGCCGCGGCCGAGCTGATCGCCGCCGAGTACGGCCGACTGGACACCCTGGTCAACAACGCGGGCATCGCCCGGGACTGGCGGCGCACGCCGGAGGAGCTGCCGGTCGAGGCCGTGCGCGAGACCTACGAGACCAACGTCTTCGGCGTCATTGCCGTCACCAACGCCATGCTGCCGCTGCTGCGGAAGTCACCGGCCGGGCTGATCGGCAACGTCTCCAGCGGCCTCGCCAGCTTCGCCTTCCTGGCCGACCCGGACTCCCCGGTCTGGGAGCACGCGACCCTGCTCGCCTACAACTCCTCCAAGGCGGCGCTGAACGCCGTCACCCTGGTCTACGCCCGGGCGCTGCGCGATTCCGCCGTCAAGGTCAGCTCGCTGGAGCCGGGCTACTGCGCGACCGACCTCAACGAGCACAGCGGCCTCGCCACCGTCGAGGAGGGCGGCCGGCGGATCGCCCGGCAGCTCGGCGAGGCGGCCGCCGGGCCGACCGGCCGGTTCTTCCACGCCGAGGGTGGCCACCACTCCTGGTGACCACCCCTGGTGACTAGGCCGGCTGAACCGCGCCGGCCGCGATCAGCCCCGGCAGCTCGCGCATGTCGTGGAAGACGACCGTGCCCGGCCCGGCCAGCCGCTCCGCCGCCGTGACGCCGCCCGCGTAGCCGAGCGATCGCATCCCGGCGGCGCGGGCGGCCGTGACGCCGGGCGCGCTGTCCTCGACCACGACGCAGGCCGCCGGGTCGACGCCCATGCTCCGCGCGGCGTGCAGGAACAGGTCGGGCGCGGGCTTGCCGTGCTCGACCTCGGTGGCGCTGAAGATCCGCCCGGCGAAGCGCTCGTAGAGTCCGGTCCGGCCCAGGGTGTGCCGCATCTTCTCGTGCGCACCGCTGGAGGCCACACACGCGGGCAGGCCGATCGCGTCGAGCGCCTCCGGCAGGCCGTCCACCGGGGTCAGGCCGGCGTCCACGGCCTCGGCGTGCAGCTCGTGGAACCGCTTGCCCCACACCGCCGCCGTCTCCGCCCCGAGCCGCTCGGCCACCAGCGCGTTGTTGACCGCCTCCGACCGCCCGACGAACCGCTCGATCGCCTCCGCCTCGGTCAGCGGCCAGCCCAGTTCCTCCCCCAGCCGCACCAGCACCCGCACGGCGATCACCTCGCTGTCCACCAGCACGCCGTCACAGTCGAATATCACCAGCTCAATCGGCTTGATCACCCGGACAGCATACGGCGGCGGCCGTCCACGAACGGGGCCCGACCCAAGGGGCTTTCCCGGTCCTGGAGTTGCGGCGGAAGACCGCGCAGCCCGGCCCCGGCGGACCGGGGGCCGGGCTGCGCGGCCGGGGTGCCGCGTCAGGCGGTCTGGATCGAGGTGTCGTCGATCACGAAGCTCGTCTGCAGCGAGGAGTCCTCGACCGCGTTGAACTTCACGGTGACGCTCTGGCCCGCGTAGGCCGACAGGTCGAAGGTGCGCTGCTGGTAGCCCGCCGCGGCGTCGACGTTGGAGTACGTCTTCAGCGCGGTGCCGTTCACCGACACGGTCAGCTTGTCGTACGCGGTGGTGCCCGACTCCGCGGTGTCGACGTGCAGCCAGAAGCTCAGCGTCGCCTTGCAGCCCGCCGGGATGCTCACGGTCTGCGACACCGTGTCGGTGTGGGAGGAGCCGTAGCCGTCCATCCACGCCTTCCAGGAACCGCCGTGCGCGGCCTGGCTGGAGCTGTTGTCGACCACGCCGGAGCTCGCCGTCCACGGCGCCGCCGAACCGGTCTCGAAGCCCGGGTTGCCGAGCAGCTGCGCCGGGGTGCACGAGCCTTCGCTGCCGATGACGTTCCAGGTGAAGCTCGCGGTGGCGGTCTTGCCGGCCGAGTCCTTCACCGTGACGGTCACCGGGTAGGCGCCGCCGGTGGTCGTGGTGCCGGTGATCGCGCCGGTCGAGGCGTTGATGGCCAGGCCCGCGGGCAGGCCGGTGGCCGAGTACGACAGCGGAGCGGTGCCGCCGGACGCGTTGATCTGCAGGTTCACCGAGCCGCCGACGGCGGTCGACTGGTCACCGGGGCTGGTCACCGAGACGGCGCCGCTGCCGGCGGGCTTGGTGAGCAGGCAGCCGGCGACGTTGAGGTCGATGGCCCGGGTGGAGTTCAGGCAGGTGGTGAACCAGTAGGTCTCCTCGCCGTAGCTCTGGCCCTTGACGGCCTTGGTGGTGCCGTCGGCGGCCACCTCGCACGGGTTGTTGAGGGTGCACATCGCACCGTCGTCGTTGCCGGTGTTGTTGATGCCGACGATCCGCCCACTGGCGGAGTCGATGATCGGCGAGCCGGAGGTGCCGTGTGTGGTGTTGCAGCCGGAGCTGTAGCGCAGCGAGTCGTGCCAGGTCCACTCGTCCTCGCGGAGGGTGGGCACGAACCCGTTGACGGAGCAGTTCCAGACCTGCTTCCAGTACGAGGAGGGTATGTACATCGCGGCGCCGTCGACCGGGTGCGTGTCGCTGACGGTGAGCGCGGTGGCCCCGTACTTGGAGGTGATCGAGCCGTAGGTGTCGGTGAGTTGGTAGAGCGCGACGTCGGTGCCGGTCATCGTCGCGTAGAGCACCTTGTCGGCCTGGACGGTGCCCAGGCTGTTGCCGGCGCCGTCGAGCAGGGTGCCGCTGCGGCTGGCGCTGGCGTTCTGGATGACCTGGCCGGCCGAGGGCATGGTCGGCAGGCAGTGCCCGTTGGTGAGCATCAGCGCCCGGTCGCCGGCCACCGAGGTGGGGTAACGGACCAGCGAGGCGGAGCAGTTGCTCAGGGCGATGGTGGACGTCAGGTCGGCCGCCTGGGTGGCGTGCGCGGGGGCGGCCGCGAAGGCCAGCCCGCCCGCGACGACGGCGCTCGTG
The DNA here is from genome assembly GCF_055575795.1 of Kitasatospora sp. NPDC034023. Classification (NCBI taxonomy): domain Bacteria; kingdom Bacillati; phylum Actinomycetota; class Actinomycetes; order Kitasatosporales; family Streptomycetaceae; genus Kitasatospora; species Kitasatospora sp. NPDC034023. The sequence goes on along the minus strand of NZ_JBVIRY010000019.1, from coordinate 34,404 downwards.
CCGGCCACCGCGACAAGTCTCTTGAACATGGCTCTCCTTGTGGGGGATCGCGGGGTGTACGACTGGTCGCCGACGCCCACGCCGCACGAAAGTGCCATGGCCACTTCAAGGGGGTCAACCGTTCTGCCCGAACTCGCCACTCGTCATGGCCTGTTGTGCCACCCCGCAGTAACCACCCGTCCCGGTATGCCCGTTACGTGCTACGGCTGCTGCCTGCTACGGCTGCGGGACGGAGTTCACATCCGACCACTCGGTCTTCCCGTTTCCGGGCCGCGCCGGGTTGAGGGTGATCGTCCAGGTGGTCGCGGTCCTCCCGGAGGAGGTCTTCTCGACCTTGAAGTCCTTCGGCGTCGAGAACTTGACGTACCGGCAGCTCCGGGTGAACACCTTCGCCCCGGAGTCCCAGTCCGAACCGCTGGTGTAGTAGAAGTCGTACGTGCCGTCCGTGATGCCCTCGACGGTGACCTGCTGCCCCTTGGCCGAGTACACCGAGGCGACGGACTGCCCGTCCCGCGCGATGGAGAAGACCACGTCCTCCGCTTCGTTGTTGACGACCTTCAGCGTGCCCAGGCCGTTCTGCTCACCTTCTCGGACCATGGTGCCGTTCTCCAGGGTCCGCGGCTGCGGCTGCGGCTTGGGCAGGTCCGGGACGGTGAAGGTGGCCTGGTAGCCGGCCGTTGCCAGCTTGGCCAGGGCGGCCGGGACCGCCACCAGCCCCTGGCCGGCGCCGAGCTGGGCCTGAACGACATCGACAGTGCAGAACTTCTTGTCGTTGAGGTCGACGCGGATCGTCAACGCCTCGGAGGAGAGCGCGTTCAGTCCGTTCACCAGTTCGGTGCGCGTGGTCTCGGCTCCGGCGGGCGTGCCGGCGGCGTTCAGGTTGCGGGAGGCGCGGTCGGCGCTGGACTCGACGGCCGCGAGCGCCGTACCGACCTCGTTCGTGGTCTTGGCCGCCGCCACCTTCGCCAGCCCGGTGTTGATCGGTCCGAGGACCTGGTCGAGCGTCGTACCGTACGGCGTCGCCGAAGCGCTCGGCGTCGCCGACGCACTCGGCGCGGCAGTCCCTCCGCCCCCGCCGCCCGAACACGCCACGAGCAGCAGCACTCCGCCGACGGCCAGGCCGGACCTGAACACGGACCCCGAAGACCTCACGAACCCACCCCTGATGTCATCCAGTGCGCGCTCCCCACGCGCATCCGGGACGACATGCTGCCGAGTACGAACGACCCCGGTCAACCCGTTTCGAACGATCATCGGAAGGGCCCGCCCCGGCCCGCCCGTCAGGGTCAACTACGATCGGGCACGTGCTCAGCCTCACCGGACTCCCCCTCCAGATCATCACCTCGGTCATCGCGATCGTCGTCTTCGCCGCCACCATGTGGCTCTGGCCGCGGTTCGGCGGGAAGGGCTGGAAGTCCTGGCTGGGCCGGATCGGCGCCTTCCTGGCCACCCAGGTCTCGGTGCTGGTCGCGATGGGCCTGATCGCGAACGGCTACTTCGGCTTCTACAGCTCCTGGACCGACCTGCTCGGCACCAGCGGCAAGCTCGGCACGGTGGTCGACCACACGCCGAACGCCTCCGGGGTGGCCGTCACCGGCGAGCAGAAGTTCTACTCCTCCCAGGGCTCGGACCCGGAGCGGTCGGGGATGATCCAGCAGATCGCCGTCAAAGGGGCGGGCAGCGGTCTGAGCACCGAGGCGTACGTCTACCTGCCGCCGCAGTACTTCCAGCCGGACTACACCAAGCAGCGGTTCCCGATGGCCCTGGTGCTCACCGGCTACCCGGGCATCCCGGAGAAGCTGATCTCGCTGATGCAGTACCCGGCGTCGACCCTCGCCGCGATCGAGGAGAAGAAGCTGCCGCCGACCATCCTGGTGATGGCCCGGCCCACGCTCGTCGGCAACCGGGACACCGAGTGCGTGGACGTGCCGAACGGCCCGCAGGTGGAGACCTTCTTCACCAGCGACCTGCCCAAGGCCCTCGCCACCACCTACCGGATCGGCACCGACCCGGCCAACCGGGCCGTGATCGGCAACTCCACCGGCGGCTACTGCGCGCTCAAGTTCGCGCTGCGCAAGCCCGGCTCCTACCCCGCGGCGGTCGCCCTCTCCGGCTACTACAGCGCCGCCCACGACGAGACCACCGGCGACCTGTTCGGCGGCAGCGCCCAGCTGAAGCAGGAGAACGACCTGCTGTGGCGGCTGAAGAACCAGCCGGCCGCGCCGGTCTCGCTGCTGCTGACCACTGCCAACGACGAGAACAACTTCGACGAGACCAAGGCCATGGTCGCCGCCTTCAAGGCCCCCACCAAGATGTCCACCATCACCCTGGACACCGCCGGCCACAACTTCCACACCTGGACCCGGGAGATCCCCCCGGCCCTGGAGTGGCTGGGCAAGCACATCACCATGCCCGCCGCCGCGTAGCCGAGCCGGCAACCCGGCAGATCACACCCGCCTCACAGCCCCGTCTCACGGTTCTCTCAGCCGCGCCACGCAGCGTATGGCGCATGACCACGAGCAGCTACTCCCCTCCGGCCGGCGACCCGTGGCCCGAGGCTGCGAACCACCCGCCGCCGGAGGTGTCGCAGCCGGGCCCCGACCGACCGGACCCGGCACCGCTCTTCCCCGAGCAGTCCCTGCCGCCCGCCGGCCCCAAGGGCCCCGCCTCCTGGTCCGGCCGGCTGCGCACCCTCCCGGCCCGCGCCTGGCGCGGGCGCGCGGACGACCCGCGCTGGGTGCGCCCGGCCCTGCTGGCGCTGCTGGCCGCGACGGCCGTCCTCTACCTGTGGGGACTGAGCGCCTCCGGCTGGGCCAACGCCTTCTACTCGGCCGCCGTCCAGGCCGGCACCCAGAGCTGGAAGGCCTTCTTCTTCGGCTCCTCCGACGCCGGGAACTTCATCACTGTCGACAAGCCGCCGGCCTCGCTGTGGCCGATGGTGCTCTCGGCGCGGGTCTTCGGCCTCTCCTCCTGGTCGGTGCTGGCCCCGCAGGCGCTGATGGGCGCGGCCACCGTCGGCGTCCTGTACGCCACGGTGCGCCGCCGCTTCTCCCCGCTCGGCGGCCTGCTGGCGGGCGCCGCGATGGCACTCACCCCGGTGGCGGCGCTGATGTTCCGCTTCAACAACCCGGACGCGCTGCTGGTGCTGCTGCTGACCCTGGCCGCGTACGGGATGGTGCGGGCGATCGAGGCCGCGGGCACCCGGTGGCTGCTGTTCACCGGGGCGATGTTCGGCTTCGCCTTCCTCACCAAGACCCTCGCGGCGTTCCTGGTCCTGCCCGCCTTCGCGGTGATCTACCTGGTCGTGGCGCCCACCGGCTTCTGGCGGCGGGTGCGGCAGATGCTGCTCGCGGGCGTGGCGCTGCTGGTCTCGGGCGGCTGGTGGGTCGCGATCGTCGAGCTGCTGCCCGCGTCGGCCCGCCCGTACGTCGGCGGCTCGCAGGACAACAGCTTCCTGTCGCTGACCTTCGGCTACAACGGCCTCGGCCGGGTGGACGGCAACGAGCGCGGCAGCGTGGGCGGCGGCGGACGGCTCCCGGTCGGGCTCGACCTGCCGGGCGGCGCGATGCGCGGCGGCGGCCGCGGCTGGGGCTCGACCGGCCTGACCCGGCTGTTCGGCACCGACATCGGTGGGCAGATCGCCTGGCTGATGCCGGCCGCGCTGATCCTGCTGCTGGTCGGCCTCTGGGCGACCCGCCGCTACGCCCGCGCCGACAGCGCCCGCGCCGCGTTCCTGGTCTGGGGCGGCTGGCTGCTCTCCACCGCGCTGATCTTCAGCTTCATGTCCGGGATCTTCCACCAGTACTACACGGTGGCGCTGGCCCCGGCCGTCGCGGCCCTGGTCGGCATGGGCGTGGACGGGCTGTGGCGGGCGCGGCACCGGCTGCCGTGGGCGCTGGTGCTGGCCGGGACGCTCGCGGTGACGGCGGTCTGGGCGTTCGTGCTGCTCGGCCGCAGCCCGGGCTTCCTGCCGTGGCTGCGCTGGGCGGTGCTGGTCGGCGGGCTGGCGGCGGCGGTCGCCCTGGTCGGCGGGCAGCTCGCCGGGCGGGCCTCCGGCCGGGTCGGCGCGCGGATCGCCTCGGTGGCGGGCCTGGTGGGCCTGGCGGCGGCGCTCGGCGGTCCGGCGGCGTACGCGGTGGACACCGTCAACACGGCGCACACCGGCTCGATCGTGACCGCCGGGCCGGGCGTGCAGGGCGCGTTCGGGCCGGGCGGCGGTGGCGGACGCAAGGGCGGCGGCAAGGGCTTCCCGGGCGGCGGCGGCAACGGCCGCTGGTTCGGCCAGGGTGGGCAAGGCGGACAGGGCGGACAGGGCGGACAGGGCGGACAGCAGGGCTTCCCCGGCGGCCAGGCTCCGCGCGGGCAGAACGGCGGGGGCTTCCCCGGCGGGTTCCCCGGCGGCATGGGCGGCGGTTCGGGCTCCGGTAGCGGCAACGGTTCCGGCTCCGACCACGCGAACGGAGGCCACGAGCGCGGTACCGCCGGCGGCAACGGTGGCAACGGCACCGCCGGCGGCAATGGCACCTTCCCCGGCGCTCCCGGCGCGGCCGGCCCCGAGGGCACGGCCCCCGGCGGCATGGGCGGTGGCTTCCCCGGCGGCATGGGCGGTGGCGGCATGGGCGGCCTGCTCGGCGGCACCAAGGTGAGCGACGAGGCCGCCGCCCTGCTCAAGGAGCACGCCGACCACTACACCTGGGCGGCCGCGACCGTCGGCTCGCAGAACGCCGCGAGCTACCAACTCGCCACCGGTGAGCCGGTGATGGCCCTCGGCGGCTTCAACGGCACGGATCCCTCGCTGAGCCTGGCGGGCTTCCAGAAGTACGTCCAGGAGGGCAAGGTCCACTGGTTCATCGCCGGCGGTTCCCGCGGCGGCTTCGGCGGCGCGGGCGGCAGTGCGGGCGGCAGTAGGGCCGGCAGTGCGGCCGGCGGTGAGCAGCAGGAGTCGGAGAACGCCCGGATCGAGTCCTGGGTGGCCGCCCACTTCACCGTCAAGACGGTCGGTTCGGCCACCTTCTACGACCTGACGGCCCCGACCTCCTGACTCCGGTCCCCGGTCTCCGATCCCCGAGGGGGCGTGCCGCGTTCGCGCGGCACGCCCCCTTGTCGCGGCCTTTCCCGTCCCCGGGCGCGCCGGAGCCGCTCAGTCGGACGGGCAGTGCGTCCCCGCCGCCGGCATCCGGCCGTCCTCCAGGAACGCGGCGATGGCCGTCCGGACGCAGGAGCTCTTGTCGTACGCGGTGTGCCCGTCGCCCTCGCGGGTGAGCAGCACGCCGTGCTCCAGACCGGCCGCCAGCCGCTGCGCCCACGGGTACGGGGTGACCGGGTCCTCGGTGGAGCCGACGACCAGGATCGGGGCGCTGCCGGGCGCCAGGATCGAGTGCGGGTGTTCGGTCGAGCGGTACGGCCAGGGGCGGCAGTCGGGGGCGAGCAGGGTGACCAGGGGGTTGTGCCGGCTGGTCAGCGGGGCCTGGCCGGCGAGGTCGGCGAGGGCCGCGCTCAGCTCCGCCTGGGTGGGCGGCGGGAGGTCGGCGCAGGAGATGGCCGCGTAGGCGTCCGCGACGGTCGCGTAGTGCCCGTCCTCGCCGCGTCCGTTGGCGCCGTCGGCGAGTGCGAGCAGGGCGTCCGCGTCGCCCCGGGTGACGGCCGGGGTGAGGGCGTCCTGCAGCCGGTACCAGGAGCGGTGGCCGTCGTAGAGCACGTTGAGGGTGGCGGTCCAGCCGAGGGCGGCGGTGAGGGTGCGGCCGTCGGTGGCGTGCAGCGGGTGCTTGTGCAGGCCGTCGAGGAAGGCTGCGAGGCGGCGCGGGGCGGCGGCCGGGTCGGCGCCGAACGGGCAGTCCTTTCCGTCGTCGGTGGCGCAGGAGGTGGCGAAGGCCCGGAACGCGGCCTCGCCGGCGACGGCCTGTTCGACGTCGAGCTGCATCGGGTCGGTGCCGTGCTCGACGGCGCCGTCGAGGACGAGGCGGCCGGTGCGGTCGGGGAACTCCTCGGCGTAGAGCGCGCCGAGGTGGGTGCCGTAGGAGAGGCCGAGGAAGTCCAGCTTGGCTTCGCCGAGGGCGCCGCGCAGGACGTCGAGGTCGCGGGCGGTGTCGCGGGTGGCGACGTGCGACAGCAGGTCGGGGTGGTTCGTCCGGCAGGCGTCGGCGAGGATCCGGCCGTGGTCGTAGGCCGGGTCGTCGGTGGCGTTCCACTCGTCGCGGGTGTGGTCGTCCAGGCAGTGGACGGGGGTGGTGGCTCCGGCGCCGCGCGGGTCGAAGCCGACCAGGTCGAAGCGGCCGTGCAGCCCCTGGTAGGTCTTCCAGTCCCAACGGACCATGCTGATACCGGAGTTGCCGGGACCTCCGGGGTTGACGAAGAGGGCGCCGATCCGCCGGTCCCGGTCGGCGGCGGGCAACCGGACGAGGGCGACGCCGATGGTGCGGCCGCCGGGGTCGGTGTAGTCCAGCGGGACGGTGAGGGTGGCGCACTGGATGGTCGGCGCGTCCTGGTCGCCGTCGTCCTCGTCGGGGCAGGTCCGCCAGTCGATCCGCTGGCTGTAGAGCGCGCGCAGGGCCGGGGTGGCGGTGGCGGCGACCAGTTGGTCGAGGGGCGGCCGGCTGCCGGTACTGCCCGCGCCGCCGGCGCCGGTGCAGCCGCCCACGAGGGCGAGCACGGCGGCGACGGCGAGGGCGGACAGGGCGCGCCGGGGGAACCGGGCGGGACGAGGGAAGCGGGAGATCATCGGGGCCACTGCCCACGAATACCATCCGACCCGCACCCGCCTCGAATCCGGGTCGCACCGCACCCACCCCGGATCCGGGTCGCACCGCGCAGCGCGAGCCCCACACCGCGAGCCCCACACCGCCCACCGCGAGCCCCGAACGGCGAACCCGCCCCCCGGGGGTGTCAGCCGCCGATCGCGGACATCGGACGGTCCGGCCGGACGAAGTCCGCGCTCCCGATGGCGTGTCCGGGCCCCTTGCCCGTCACCGAGGCCCGCCAGGCCGCCTCGATCGCCGCGTCGTCCGCCCCGCCGCGCAGCAGGGCGCGCAGGTCGGACTCCTCCGTCGCGAACAGGCAGTTGCGCAACTGCCCGTCGGCCGTCAGCCGGACCCGGTCGCAGCCGCCGCAGAACGGCCTGGTCACCGAGGCGATCACCCCGACCACCGCGTCCGTCCCCGCGATCCGCCACTCCTCCGCCGGCGCGCTGCCGTGCCGCCCCACCGGCACCAGGTCGAACCGCTCCCCCAGCGCGGCCAGGATCTCCTCCGCCGTCACCATCGCGGCCCGGTCCCACGCCCCTTGCGCGTCCAGCGGCATGGACTCGATGAACCGCATCAGGTAGCCGTGCTCGACGGCGAATTCGGCCAGGGCGACGATCTCGTCCTCGTTCACCCCGCGCACCGGCACCGCGTTGACCTTCACCGGGCCCAGCCCCGCCGCCTTCGCCGCGGCCAACCCCGCCAGCACGTCGGCCAGCCGGTCCCGCCGGGTGATCGCGGCGAAGCGCTCGGGCCGCAGCGTGTCCAGGCTGACGTTCACCCGCCCCAGACCGGCCTCGCGCAGGGCGACCGCCGTCCGTGCCAGGCCGATCCCGTTGGTCGTCAGCGACACGTCGGCGCCCAGCTCGGCGATCCGGCCGACCAGCCCGGGCAGTCCCCGCCGCAGCAGCGGCTCGCCGCCCGTCAGCCGTACCGACGCGATCCCCAGCCGCTCGACGGCGATCCGCACCAGCCGCACCGCCTCGTCGTCGCCGAGCACCTCGGCCCGGGCGAGCCAGTCGAGGCCCTCCGCCGGCATGCAGTAGGTGCAGCGCAGGTTGCAGCGGTCGGTCAACGAGACCCGCAGATCGGTGTGGACCCGACCGAAACGGTCCACCAGCGGGCGCGGTGCGGTGTTCATCGACCCAGTACAGGCGGCGGGAGCCCGCAGGACCAGCGGCCGAACCGCCGGGGAGCGGCCGCCACCTGCGGCTTCGCCTTGTGGATTCACACAATGCGCGCCCCCGTCCGGGGGCGGCAGGCTGGGCCCATGCAGACTGCGCCGACGCCCGCTTGCCCGCACCCGGTCGGCCCCGCCCCGGTCGCCGCCCTCGTGCTCGCCGCCGGGGGCGGGCGGCGCCTCGGCGGACGCCCCAAGGCGCTGATCCGGTACGCGGGCCGACCGCTGGTGGAGCACGCGGTGGCGGTGGTCCGGGCCGGCGGCTGCGTGGACGTCACGGTGGTGCTGGGCGCGGCGGGCGAGCGGGTCAGGGCCACCGCCCACCTGCCGGGCTGCCGCCTGGTGGCCAACCCGGACTGGGCGGGCGGCATGGGCTCCTCGCTGCGGGCCGGCCTGGCCGCCGTGGCGCCCGAGGCCTCGGCGGTGCTCGTCATGCTGGTGGACACCCCGGGCGTCACCCCGGCCGCCGTGGCCCGGCTGCTGGCCGCGCACCGGGCGGGCGCCGAGCTGGCCGCGGCGGCCTACGACGGGCGGCGCGGCCACCCGGTGCTGATCGGCGCCCGGCACTTCGCCGAGGCGGCCGCGGGCGCCTCCGGCGACGCCGGCGCCCGCGCCCTCCTGGCGGCGCACGCGGCGGAGGTCGTCCTCGTCGAGTGCGCCGACGTCGCCGTCCCGGACGACCTGGACACCCCCGCCGACCTGGCCCGCTGGTCCGCCGGGTGACCGTCCTCCTCGGGACGGAGGCCGCCTCGCCCCTGACGGTCGGCGACCCCTGATCCGTCCCTGAGGATTGCCCCATTCCGCGCCCAGCGCCGGACATTTCGGGGAGCATGGGAATCGTCCCACCCACCCGACACCGACGGACGGAGCCCGCGATGGCCGGACTGCCCGACGACTTCACCGGACACGACCCCACGCGGCCGGGGGCGGGCGGTGGCGCCCGGGCGATCCGTTGCCCCGCCTGCCGCCGCGAGCACCTGTACGAGCCGCCCTCGCTGCCCTGCCCCTGCGGTGCCTCGCTCAAGGTGCCGCTGCTGCGCGGCGGGGTGCCGGTGCAGGTGCGCTTCCGTTCCTGGGAGGACTCCTGGCTGAGCATGCGCTGCCCGCACTGCGGCCGCTCCGACCAGTGGCCGCAGCCCGAGTTCACCTGCAACTGCGGCGCCACCGTCCGGCTGCCGGTGGACCGTGCCACCCGGCTGGGCAGCGGTACGGCCGCCCCGCTCGCCGCCCCCGGCCCGCAGGCCTCCCGCCCCCACCCGGCCCACCCGCTGGGCGCGCCGGCGCCCGCCCCGCCCGCGCCGCCCGGCGCCTCCACCGGCCGCTCCCGCCCGTTCCGCCACCGCACGCCCTTCCGCCCGAACCCGGTGCGTACCTCGCAGGACGCGGTGATCACCGCCGCCCGCTACCTGGAGTGGCTCGGCTTCGACGACCTGGAGCTGACCGAGGCGCAGGAGCGCGACGGGGTCACCCTGCTGGGCGGCCGGATGGTCGCCCAGGTCGACACCTGGACCGAACCGGCCGACGTGAAGGCGGTCGAGTGCCTGTGGCTGCAGACCCTGCACGCCGAGGAGATGGCCGCCGCGATGTTCACTCTCGCGGGCTATTCGCACCAGGCCACCGTGCGCGGCGAGCAGCTGCTGGTCGCCCTGTTCAGCCTGGATCTGGCAGGTGTGCCGCAGCCCGCGAACGGCGCCGCCGAGGCCCTGATGGAGACCGGCTGGACCTCCTGACCGACCGGATGCCCCGCCGGATCGTTTCGCCCGCGCACCCCTAGATCATTTCTTCCTCAAAATCAACAACCTTCGCTCGTGATCTGGTGCACAAGCTCACCCCCGTGTTGAATTGCCGCCACAGCGCGGGCCTTTCGCCCTGCCGTTGCCATGCGCACGGTCGTGGCGGCAGGGCCCCAGGGGCAGGTCCGTGCCCTGCTGGATGGCGCACACAAGGAGGTGGCGTTGTCAGAGCACGGATGGGGCCCGAGCGGCCCGAACGGGCGGGGGCGGGCAGCAGCGGAGGAGCCGGGCGACACCGTGTGGCGACTGAGGTCCCGGGGGTGCTGGCAGGAGGCAGCCGAACTGTTGCGCCCGGCCGCCGAACAGGACCCGGCAGCGGCCCTCGGACGGGCCGAACTCCTCATCGAGCAGTGCCTGTTCACCGCCACGCACTGGACCCAGGCGGAGCAGGCGTTACGCCTGGCGGAGGCACTGGCGGCCGGCACCGAACAGCGCGCGGCCGCCGCCTGCGCCCGCGGCTTCCTCGCGTACGTGGCGAGTGTGCTCGGGCCGCGGGACCGGCTGGACGAGGCCCAGGCCGCACTCGGCCGCACCTCGGCCCTGCTGCCGCCGGACGCGCCCGGCCGCCCACTGCTGGACTTCCGACGCGGCCTGGTCGCCGAGAACCTGCTACGCGACCGCGGTGCCGCCTGGATCGCCTACCGCCGGGCGCACGAGGGCGCCGGCGAGCGCGGGGACGAACTGCTGCGCTCGTACACCTGGCGTCACCTGGGCGCGCTGGCGCTCTCCCGTGGGGACCGCGCCAACGCCCGCGAGGCCTTCGACGCCTCCCTGCGGCTGCGCGAGCAACTCGGCTTCACGGTGGGGGTGGCTCCGGCGCTCGCGGCGCTCGCCGAGGTGTCCGAACCGGACGAGGCCGCCCGGCTGCGCGCCGAGGCGACCCGGCTGGTGCACGCCCTGGGCGGGGTCCCGGTCTGGCTCGCACGCCAGCTGGGCGCCGCCCGCGCGCCGGGGCCTCCCCCGGACGGGCGCACCACCAGCGAAACCCAGGGAACAATCAGCTAAGGTGAGCCTAACCTGGCTGGGGCGAGCAGTGCCCCGGCCGGGTCGCCTTGCCGTTCCCCGGGCACCGCCATGCCCCGGTCCGGCCGCGCCCGGCACGCACCACCGCGCCGCCGGGCACCGCCGGGCGGTCCATGGGCGGCCCCGGTCGACCCGATGGGGCCCACCCATGACCGCGAGCAGCGCCAGGCCCGGCCCCACGCCGTGCGCCCCCCGCACCCCCGGGGCGCACACCCCCGCGCCGGCCTCCCCCTCGCCGACCAGCCCCCGACCCGCCCCCACCCCACCGACTCCCCGCAGCACCACCGCGCCCACCCCCACCCCCGCCGCACCACTCGACGCCCCGGGCGCCCCCGCGTACCACCGGCTGGCCGGGCTCACCCCCGTCCTGAGCGTGCGCTGCGCCCCGCCCCGACGCGGCGGCGGCTGGCTGCCCGCCGCCGACCTGGCCGCCCGCCCCGAGGCGGTGCGCGAGCTGATCGCCCATGACGCCCGGCAGGGCCTCGCCCGCTACGGGCGGCCGCTGCGCCCGGACGTCGCGGCCGGCTTCGGGCTGCACCGCTTCGTCTGGCCGGTCTCGCTGCTGTTCACGCTGCCGTGGTTCCTGCAGCGGCGCGTCCCGCTGCTCGCCCTCGGGGACGTCTCGCTGCGCCGGCGGCCCGGCGCGATGGAGCTGACGGTCCGCCCGACGGCGTTCGTCTGTCTGCCGGACGACCCGGCGGCCGCCGCGCCGCAGGCCCGTACGGCGCCGGATGAGGACGCGCTGGCCGCCGAACTGCGGTGCGCGCTGGGCGGGTTCCTGACGCCGGTGCTGGCCGCCTTCCGCCCGGAGGCGCGGCGTGGACCCCGGGTGCTGTGGGCGATGGCCACGGACGCGGTGGTGGAGGGGCTCTGCCACGCGGGCGGGCTGCTCGGGGAGGCGGAGCGGGCGCGCGCCGAGCTGTCCGCGCTGCTGGCGCCCGGCAGGCCCGCGTGCACGCCCGGCGCGGACGGCGGCCCCGCCCCCGCCCCGGCCCCCTTCACCCCGGGCGCCGGCTTCGCGCCCCCGGCGCCCGGATGCGTCGACGCTTCGAGTACGGACCGGGCCCGGGCCAGCTGCTGCCTCGTCTACACCGTGGAACCGCAGGAGATGTGCGGCGGCTGCCCACGCGTCACGCGGAGTTGACGAACATTCGTCCGAATCCAGATCCGGAAAGCCCGGAATTCCAGGAACAATCTGCTTCAGATTTATCAGACAATCGTTTTGCTGCCGCGTCAGAAATCCCTCTCCCCAGCGCATTGACGGCGAATCGGCCATTCCTCCGCCGAGCATCGGCCATGATGGTCCCCGCCATCACGACGCAGGAACGCGACGCAGGAAAGCGAGGCTGGTTCCGGCGATGAAATTGTCCGACATACCGCTCGGGTGGGCCGTCACCGTAGTCGCGGGGCTACTGGTCAGCGCGCTCCTGGTGGCCCTGCTCCGCAACCGGGGATCCGTCAACGCCACCGGCGCGGATTCCTGGGAGCGCGCCGAGGAACGGCGCCGCCGCAAGGAATCCCTGTACGGCGCCGCCTCGTACACGCTGCTGTTCTGCTGCGCCGCCGTCGCCGCCGCGCTCTCCTTCCACGGGCTGGTCGGCTTCGGCGTACAGAACCTCAACCTCTCCGGGGGCTGGGAGTACCTCGTCCCCTTCGGGCTCGACGGCGCCGCGATGTTCTGCTCGGTGCTCGCCGTCCGCGAGGCCAGCCACGGCGACGCGGCGTTCGGCTCCCGGCTGCTGGTCTGGATCTTCGCGGGCGCCTCGGCCTGGTTCAACTGGGTGCACGCACCACGCGGCTTCGGCCACGCCGGGTCCCCGCAGTTCTTCTCCGGCATGTCCCTCTCGGCGGCGGTCCTGTTCGACCGGGCGCTGAAGCAGACCCGCCGGGCCGCGCTGCGCGAACAGGGGCTGGTCCCCCGGCCGCTGCCACAGATCCGCATCGTCCGCTGGCTGCGCGCCCCGCGCGAGACCTACGCGGCCTGGTCGCTGATGCTCCTGGAGGGCGTGCGCAGCCTGGACGAGGCGGTCGAGGAGGTCCGCGACGACAAGCGGGAGCGCGCCCTGGACAAGGAGCGCCGCAGGCTGGCCGGGCGCCGCGAGCGGGCCGAGATCCGGGCGATCAACCGATCCCACAGCACCTGGCGCCGCGGCGGCGGCGCCGCGCGGCAGCTGGAGTCCGGCTCGGAGCCCGCCATAGCCGACGGGCCCGGGGCCGACCGGCCCGCCGCCACCGGACGGCGCCGGGCGGGCCGCCCCGAGGTGGAACGGCCCGCCGCTCCACGCGAGGTCGAGCCCGCCGAGGTCGAGCCCGCCGAGGGCACCGTGGTCCAGCCCGGCCTGCCGGCCCGCCCGGAGCGGCGCACCATCGACCTCACCCTGGAGGAGGACACCGTCACGCTGCCCCGGCTGGACTCGCTGGAGCGCAAGCTGAAGGACCTGGAGCAGCAGTTCGGCTGACGCCCTGTCGACGCCCCGGGGCCCGATGATCCGCCAGGCACCGTCGGCCCTCCCGCAGGAGCGTCGGCGCCCGAGCGGCCTGAGCACCCGGGGCGCCCCGGGTGCTCAGGCCGCTCGGTTGCTCAGGCCACCCCGGTTGCCCGGGCCCCGCGGGTGTTCAGGCCGCCGCCCCGCTGAGCTCGAACCACATCCGCTTGCCGGACCCGCGGGGCTCCACGCCCCAGGAGTCCGCGAGCGCCTCGACCAGCATCAGCCCGCGGCCTGAGGAGGCCTGCTCCCCCGGGGTCCGGCGGGTCGGCCACAGGTCCGACTCGTCCTCCACCTCGACCCGCAGCCGGGCCCGCCCGCCGTCCTCCTCGGGCTCCCGGTAGAGCCGGGCGGTGAACATGGCGTCCCGGTCGGTGTGCCGGATGGCGTTGGTGACCAGCTCGGAGGAGAGCAGTTCGGCGGTGTCGATGAACTCGGCGACGCCCCAGCGGCGCAGCGCGTCACGCAGCTCGGCCCGCACCTCGGCGACCCGCGCCAGGTCGGCCTGGCCGATCCGGCGGCGCAGCTGCTGGGCGGCGAGCCCGCCCGCCGGGCCGTCCCAGCGCAGGAGCAGCAGCGCTATGTCGTCCTCGCGCTCGCTGGAGTCGGCGGCCTGGGAGGCGATCCGCTCGGCCAGCTCGTCCAGCGGGTCGCGGGCCGCCTCCCCGGCGGGCGGCAGCGGGCGGGCGAGCACCTGGGTGAGCCGGGCGATGCCCTCGTCCAGGTCCATGCCGCGTGCCTCGACCAGGCCGTCGGTACAGAGCAGCACGGTCTCGCCCGGGTCCAGGCTGAACCGGGTGACCCGGTACTCCTGGTCCGGATCGATGCCCAGCGGCAGCCCGCCGGCCACCGGCACCACGGCGGCGGTGCCGTCCGCGCGGCGCACCACCGGGTCGAGGTGGCCGGCCCGGACCGCGTAGACCACGCCGTAGTCCACGTTGACCTCGGCGTAGGTGCAGGTCGCGAAGTGGTCGGTGTCCAGGTCGGCGAGGAAGCGGGAGGCGCGGGCCATCACGGCGGCGGGCGGGTGGCCCTCGGCCGCGTAGGCGCGCAGCGCGATCCGCAGCTGGCCCATGATCCCGGCGGCGTGCACGTCGTGCCCCTGGACGTCGCCGATCACCAGGCCGACGTGCCCGCCGGGCAGCGGCACCACGTCGTACCAGTCGCCGCCGATCTGCAGGCCGGAGCCGGCCGCGAGGTAGCGCACGGCGGTGGTCACGCCCGGCACGGAGGGGACGGTGCGCGGCAGCATCACCCGCTGCAGGCCGGCCGCCAGCTCGTGCTCGGCGTCGTGCAGCCGGGCCCGGGCCAGCGACTGGGCGACCAGCCCGCCCAGGGTGGACAGCAGGGTGCGCTCGTCCGCGTCCAGCTCGCGCTCGTCGTCGAAGCTGACCACGCAGACGCCGATCGCCCGGCCGCTGGCCACCAGCGGCAGGTACGCCCAGGAGCCGCGGCCGGTGCGGCTGGTCGGCTCCCACACCTCGGGGTAGCCGGCGCGGAACTCCTCGCGGGTCGAGACGAACACCGGCGCGCGGTGCCGCAGCGCCTCGGCGGCCGGGTGGCCGGCGGGCAGCACGGTGCGGTCCCAGACCGCCAGCGCGTCGGCGCGGTAGCCGAAGGCGCCGAGGATCCGGGCCCGTCCGGCCTCGAAGGAGGCCAGCACCAGGCCGTCCGGTGGCAGGCCGGGCAGCGGCAGCTCGGTGAACACCCGGGCCACGTCACGGACGGTGACGGCTTCGGAGAGGGCGCGCGCCGCCTCCTTGATGAACCGGGAGCGGTCCTCGCGCAGCAGGGCCATCCGGTCGGCGAGGTCGCGCTTGTGCAGCTCGACGGTGGCGTCCCAGACGAAGCCGACCATCCGGGAGGCGCGGCCGAAGGCGTCCGCGAGCACCCGGCCGCGGAAGCGCACCGCGCGCATGGTGCCGTTCGGCCCGACGGTGCGGTAGTAGGCGCCGCACTGGCCGAGCTCGGCGACCGCGCGCTCGACCCGGCGACGCACCACCGGCGCGTCCTCGGGGTGCAGCAGGGCCAGGAAGGAGGTGGCGGTGCGGTCGAAGCGGGCCTGCCCCGGGCCGTCCAGGCCGATGATCGTGCAGGCCCGCTGGTCGCCCTCCAGGACGTCGCGGCGGATGTCCCAGTCGAAGGACCCGATGCCGTTGGCAGCCATCGCGGGCTCCAGCCAGTCCGGCATGGAGTCGGCGGAGGCGGGCGGCAGTCCGCCGGTCAGCACGGGGGCCAGCCGGGCGGCGGCGAGGCTCGGCGACGGGCGCACCGCGGGGCTTCGCCGGGTCGACTGCGCGGGCGGCCGGGCCCGGCCCGTCCCGGCGGTGGTGGGGCCGACGAGGGGCTGTCCGGGGCTCCACGGCTCGGGGACGGTCGGCTGCTCGGGGAGGGTCGGCTCGATGGTTGCGGACTCCACGGCTCGCGACGGCTCCACGGCTCGCGGCTCTGCGGTTCTGGGCTCCACGGCTCGCGGCTCTACGGCGGACGCGCCGGGAGGAAGCGCCGGCCCCGGCGACTCGGGCTCAGTGGGCATGCTGCTCCTGCCGCTGCCGTGGCGGACCGCGCCGACCGTTCGGACGGGCCGCGTGGCGGTGTGATGGGTCGTGCTGGATAGGACGGTGCCGACGGACGGTGGTCAGTCGAGGTACGGTCTCCCCGCTACTTCCCGCACGTGGACACACATTCCCACCATCCTGGCCAATGTTCCGCCGAGCGGCAATGCCAACGGTCCGGAAATCTTCCGCTCCGCCTTCTGTTCAGGGCTTCCTTCGCCGGCGAATCAATCGGCCGCGAACAATCGTACGGCCGCGGCGGCCGGGCTCAGGGCAACGCGAGTTCGAACCAGGTGACCTTGCCGTCGCCTCTCAGCTGCACGCCCCAGGAGTCCGCGAGCGCCTCCACCAGCAGCAGGCCGCGCCCCGAGGTCGCGTACTCGGCCTCCGGGGCGCGGCGGCGCCCGGGCAGCCTGCTCGTGCCGTCCTGCACCTCGATGCGCAGCCGGTGGTCCGAGCCGAGCACCGCGTCGAAGACCGCGCCCTTGGTGGTGTGCAGCAGCGCGTTGGTGACCAGCTCGGAGGAGAGCAGCTCGGCGGTGTCGGACAGCTCCGGCACCCCCCAGCGGTCCAGCGCCGAGCGCAGTCGCCGCCGGACCGAGCCGACCGCGACCAGGTCGGCCGGGTCGAGCGTCAGGTGCAGCCGGCGGTGCAGCGCGCACCCGGGGGCCGGTGTGCCCGGCAGGGCCGTCCCGGTGGCCCCGGCGGTGCCGGTGGCGCCGACCGTCCCGGTGTTGCCGACCGCACCCTGGACCGGGCCGGACCGGTAGGCGTCGCCCGAACTCGTCCGCTGCCGCGGGAATCGCGACTGACCGTCCATCACCACAATGCCCCCGCCCTGAAATCCGGGCCCCCGCCTCCGGATCCCCCGCCGGCCGGGTGGCCCCCTCGATCTGACCACCATCCTCATGCCCAGTTGACGGCGTTTGCAACAGTGTGCGTCCGATCACGTGGGGTGAAAGGGGCACGGGGAGGTCCGCGTGATCCAACTGCCCGCGCCGGACAGGTTTGCGAAGCACAGAGGCGATTTCGAAGCCGCCGCCACTCGATCCCGCGCACACCCGGCGCCCGTACGGGCCGCGCCCCCGACCCCGCGCCCCCGACCCCGCTCCCGCCCGCGCCCCCTCCCCTTCCGCCCTGCCCGTCACCCCTGCCCGTCACCCCGGCCGCCGCCTCTCACCCCCATCCGCCGCCCAGGAAGCCGAACCCGCGCGGACCGGCAACGCTGGACAGGGCGCCCCGGGCCGGGTTCAATGGCCCGAGATGTTTGAACGCCGTTCTAACATCACCCCCGGGAAGCCCCCCGGCCCCCGAGCCGACCCCCTCCCCCGGCGACCGCGAGCGAGGAACCGTGCGACTGACCCCCACCGAGCGGGACCGGCTGCTGATCTTCACAGCAGCCGAACTGGCCCGCGCCCGCCGAGCCCGGGGCGTACGCCTCAACATCCCCGAGGCCACCGCCCTGATCGCGGACGCCGTCTGCGAGGCCGCCCGCGACGGCCGGCGCCTGGCCGAGGCCATCGAGGCCGGCCGCTCCGTGCTGACCGCCGACGACGTACTGCCCGGCGTGCCCGACGTGGTCACCGTCGTCCAGGTCGAGGCCGTCTTCGACGACGGCACCCGCCTCGCCGTCGTCAACGACCCGTTCCAGGGCGCCGGCTCGCTCGGCGACGAGGCCCCCGGCGGCGCGCTGATCGGCGACGGCGCCGGTTACGACCCGGTCGAGGAGACGCTGCTGCTCCCCGTCCACAACACCTCCGAGGTGCCGATCTCGGTCACCTCGCACTTCCACTTCTTCGAGGCCAACCCGCGCCTGGCCTTCGACCGCGCCGCCGCCTACGGCACCCACCTGGCCGTCCCGGCGGGTTCCTCGGTGCGCTTCGACCCGGGCGCCACCGTCGAGGTCGGCCTGGTGCCGATCGGCGGCGAGCGGGTCGCGATCGGCTTCGCGGGGCTCGTGGACGGGCCCCTGGACGCGCCCGGCGCGAAGGAGGCCGCCCTGGCCAAGGCCCGCGCGACCGGCTACCTGACCAGCTTCGACGACGCGGAGGTGCCCTCATGACGGCGATCACCCCCCATGACTACATCTCCGTGCACGGCCCGCGCGCCGGGGACCGGATCCGGCTCGGCGACAGCGGTCTGATCGTCCGCGTCGAGTCCGACTCCCAGGCGCCCGGCGACGAGTTCCTGGCCGGCTTCGGCAAGACCGCCCGCGACGGCCTGCACCTCAAGCCCGCCGCCGTCCGCGACACCTGCGACGTCGTGATCAGCAACGTGCTGGTGATCGACGCGGTCCAGGGCATCCGCAAGACCTCGATCGGCCTGATCGGCGGCCGGATCGCCTCGATCGGGCGGGCCGGCAACCCGGACACCCTGGACGGGGTGGACGTGGTCGTCGGCACCGGCACCACGATCGTCTCCGGCGAGGGCATGATCGCCACCGCGGGCGCCATCGACACCCACGTCCACCTGCTCTCGCCGCGGATCATGGAGGCCTCGCTGGCCTCCGGGGTCACCACGATCATCGGCCAGGAGTTCGGCCCGGTCTGGGGCGTCGGCGTCAACTCGCCGTGGGCGCTGCGCCACGCGTTCAACGCCTTCGACGCCTGGCCGGTCAACATCGGCTTCCTGGGCCGCGGTTCGTCCTCCGACCCGGCCCCGCTGGTCGAGGCGCTGGCCGAGGGCGGCGCGTCCGGCTTCAAGGTGCACGAGGACATGGGCGCGCACACCCGCGCGCTGGACACCGCGCTGCGGGTCGCCGAGGAGTACGACGTCCAGGTCGCCCTGCACACCGACGGCCTGAACGAGTGCCTCTCCGTCGAGGACACCCTGAAGGTGCTGGAGGGCCGGACCATCCACGCCTTCCACATCGAGGGCTGCGGCGGCGGTCACGTCCCCAACGTGCTGAAGATGGCGGGCGTGCCGAACGTCATCGGCTCCTCCACCAACCCGACGCTGCCGTTCGGCCGGGACGCCCTCGGCGAGCACTTCGGCATGATCGTCTCCGCGCACGACCTCAAGGTCGACCTGCCCGGCGACGCGGCGATGGCCCGCGACCGCATCCGGGCCGGCACCATGGGCGCCGAGGACGTGCTACACGACCTCGGAGTCATCGGGATCACCTCCTCCGACGCCCAGGGCATGGGCCGGGCCGGCGAGACGGTGCGCCGCACCTTCGCCATGGCCGGGAAGATGAAGGCCGAACTCGGCCCGCTCGACGGCACCGGCTCGTACGGGACGACGGAGACCGGCGACGACAACGAGCGCGTACTGCGCTACATCGCCAAGCTCACCATCAACCCGGCCATCGCGCACGGCCTCTCGCACGAGGTCGGCTCGATCGAGATCGGCAAGCTCGCCGACATCGTGCTGTGGCGCCCGGACCACTTCGGGGCCAAGCCGCAGCTCGTCCTCAAGGCCGGCTTCCCCGCGTACGGCGTGGTCGGCGACCCCAACGCCTCCACCGACCGCTGCGAACCGCTCGTCCTGGGGCCGCAGTTCGGCGCCCACGGCGCGACCGCCGCCGACATCTCGGTGGCCTTCGTCGCCCAGGCCGCCGCCGACGGCGCCTACCTCGACCGCCCCGCCGACGGGCTGCCCACCCGCCGCCGCCGCGTCGGCGTCCGGGGCACCCGCGGCATCGGGCCGCGCGACATGGTGCGCAACGCCCGGGTCGGCCACGTCGAGGTCACCGAGACCGGGCTGGTCTCGCTGGACGGCTCACCGCTGCGCTCCGAACCGGCCGACAGCGTCTCGCTCAGCCGTCTCTACTTCCTCTGATCGCCCCGGATCTCCCCGGATCTCCCCCGATCTCCCCCATAGGACTTGATGATGACCACCCCCACGCCCGCCTCCCTCGGCTACCGGATGCCCGCCGAGTGGCACCCGCACGACCGCACCTGGATGGCCTTCCCGACCGCCAACCCCACCTTCGACACCCCCGAGGCGCTGCACGCCGGCCGCGAGGCCTGGGCCGCCGTCGCCGACACCATCGTCCGGTACGAGCCGGTGACGCTGGTCGTCAACACCGGTGAGACGGCTGAGGCCCGCAAGTACGTCTCCGAGCGGGTCGAGATCGTCGAGCGCCCGCTCAACGACGCGTGGATGCGCGACATCGGCCCGTCCTTCCTGATCGACGGCAAGGGCTCGCTGGCCGCCGCCGACTGGATCTTCAACGGCTGGGGTGCGCAGTCCTGGGCCCGCTGGGACAAGGACCAGCACATCGCCGAGCACATCGGCGAACTGACGGAGGTTCAGCGCTTCGCCTCCCGGCTGATCAACGAGGGCGGCGGCATCCACGTCGACGGCGAGGGCACGGTGCTGCTCACCGAGACCGTCCAGCTCGGCGAGGGCCGCAACGCCGACTGGACCAAGGAGGAGGTCGAGGCCGAGCTGCATGCCTTCCTCGGCACCACCAAGGCGATCTGGCTGCCGCGCGGACTCACCCGCGACTACGACGAGTTCGGCACCCGCGGGCACATCGACATCGTCGCCTCCTTCGTGCGCCCCGGCGTCGTGGTCGCCCACGTGCAGCCCGACCCGTCCCACCCGGACCACGAGGTCTGCCGGGAACTCGTCGCCGTCCTGCGCGCCTCGACGGACGCCCAGGGCCGGCCGCTGGAGGTCGTCGAACTGCCCGCCCCCACCGTCCTGCTGGACGAGGACGGCGAACCGGTCGACTACTCCTACATCAACCACTACGTGGCCAACGGCGCCGTGATCCTGTGCGCCTTCGCCGACCCGCGCGACCAGGAGGCCGCCGCCATCCTCGGCCGCGCCTACCCGGGCCGCACCGTCGAACTCGTCGACGCCCGCGAGATCTTCGCCAACGGCGGCGGCATCCACTGCATCACCCAGCAGCAGCCCAAGGCCTGACCCCCGGGGCTGCCGGAGCGGGGCCCACCGCCCCGCTCCGGCAGCCTTCGAACTACCGTTCCACCCAGGGAGAGCACCGCACATGGCCGACCCCCGCCCGCGCCGGCCCGCACGCCCCCGCGAGGAGGTCTTCGCCACCGCCCGGGCCGCGATCGCCGAACACGGGCTCGCCAAGCTCACCATGGCCGGACTCGGCAAACAGCTCCAGATGAGCGCCGGACACCTGCTCTACTACTTCGGCAGCAAGGACCAGCTCCTGCTGGAAACCCTCCGCTGGAGCGAGGACCAGCTCGGCGCCCGCCGCCGCGACACCCTCGCCGACCACACCCTCGACCCCTGGCAGCGCCTCGACGCCTACCTGCGCCTCTACCTGCCCGAGGGAGCGGGGGACCCGCGCTGGATCCTCTGGGTCGAAGTCTGGGGCCGCTCCCCCGCGAGCGCCGAGATCCGCCGGGGACAGCAGGAGATCGAAGCCCCCTGGCAGGCCGACCTGGTGACCCTCATCGAACAGGGCACCGCCACCGGCCACTTCACCCCGGGCCCCGCCGCCGACCGCGCCACCCAGATCCGCGCCCTCCTCGACGGCCTCGCCGTCCCCATCGCCATCGGCCTCCCCGACTCCCACCCCCCAGCCGCCCTCACCCAGGCCACCGCCGTCACCGGCATCCTCCTCCGCACCTGAGCCGCGGCCGCTCCCGGGGCGAAATAGGCAGACCGGTCCACCGTCACTCGGTCCAGACGGCGGCGGCGGTGCGGTCGTCGGCGTAACCCTTGGCGCGGACCTGGACCTGGCGCAGGAAGTCGACGGTGCCCGGGGTGTGCGGGTGGGCCCAGTGGGTGGAGAGGAAATGGGCGACGGCTGGTTCGTCGGCGATCGGGCGGGCCAGGCCGGGGGTGCAGAGGAGCAGGATGTCGCCCGGCGTGGCGGGAACGAGCCGGAAGCGGAACGGGCGCGGGTCCGGGACCGGGGCCTCGGGCGCCGGCGGCTGGCCGTCCGGGTGGTGCAGGAGCCGGGCCGCGTACGCGTCGATCCAGTGGCCGGAACGCAGCAGGTACAGGCCGCCCGGGCCGACACCGAAGGCCGCGCGATAGCCCGCCGCCGGGTCGAGCGACACCATCAGGCAGTGCAGCGAGGCCGGCGACGGGCTGTCGTCCCCCTCCGCCCGGGGTGCCAGCGCGCGCAGCGGGGCGACGGCTCCGGTGGCCAGCCGCTGGAGCCCGTAGCGGAGCCGGTCCCGGGCACCGTCGCGCAGGTCGGCGGCCAGTCCGGCCCGGCTGCGCCCGATCGCGGCGGCGAGTTGGCGGCAGGCCTCACCGGCGGCGGTGGCGACGGCCTCCGCGGTGACCGTGTCGTCCTCGGCGCCGCCCGTCCGGTCGAAGCCGCCGAGCACGGCGAGCAGCAGTCCGTCGGGCCCGTCGCCGAAGCGGGTGACCAGGAGGGAGTCGCGGCGCGGTTCGCCCCGGTAGCGCGCGGAGTCGCCCCGGACGGACACGGCGCGCAGGACGGACGGCCCGTACTGCGCGCCCTCCAGCACGGTGTCCGGGGCGAGCGAGCGCAGCGAGCCCGGGTCCGCCTCCGGTACGGCCGTCGGCTCGGGCCCGTAGGTCGGGGGGCGTTCGCCGACGTGCGGGACGGTGGCCCCGCCGTCGGCGAGCGGCGCGCGGACGGCCAGGCGGGGGTCGGGGACGGTGGCGGTGACAGGTGCCGGTGCCGGGTCGGATTCGGGCGCCGGTGCGTGGTCGGGCTCGGGTTCGGGGGTCGGGTCGGGGGTGGCTGCCTCGGGTCCTTCGGGCGCCTCGGCCACCGCCTCGGGCGCTTCAGGCACCTCGGCAACCTCTGAAACCTCGGCAACCTCCGGAACCTCCGGAGGTTCCGGAACCTCGGCGACGACGGGCCCGGGGGCTGACGGCGGGGTGTTCTTCTCCAGCGAGAGCGGAACAGCCGTCTCCTCCGGCTCCGGCTCCGGCGTCTCCGCCGCCGCCCTCGGCGCGTCGTCGGCGAAGGAAGGCGCCGGGAACTGGTGGGTCTCCATGGACGTCCGCTGACGCCCGATCCCCTCCGGTCCGTCGGTCACGTCTGGTCCGTCGATCACGCCGACCGCCGTGTCGAACCAGTCGTCGAGGCTGTCGCGGCCGTCCTGCGCGGGCTCCGGCTCACCCTCCGCCGCCGCCGGAGCCGGGGCCGGCTCCGGCTCCGGCTCCGCCGACCGCTGCTGCCCGATGAGCCCTGCCGCCGTGTCGAACCAGTCGTCGACGCTGCCGTCCCCCGGGTCGGCGTGCGGGGTGTCCGGGAGGGTGCCCGCCGGGCCGTCGTAGACGGTGTCCCACCAGCCGTCGTCGGGCCGGTGCGGCTGTGCGGGTGCACCCTGCTTGCTCATCTGGCGGCTCCTGCCTCGGTCCGTGGTCGCGCCGCCCCCGGCGGGCCGGGCTCGACGTCATTGTTCTCCAAGTGCAACGGCCCTGTCCGGGTTTCGGCGACAACCGGTCACCCACCGGAACATCCCGGCCACCGCGCCGACCAGCCGGTTCGTCGCCCGCGCCCGGTCGCTTCACCGGGGACGTCACCGCCCGGCCCGCTTCCGTTCCGTCCGTGCTTGCCGGATGTGCCCGGAGCAGGGTGTTTCCTGGACATCCGGGCGTTCCGACCCCCGAAAATGAGGGCCGGTGGGGGGCATCGCTTCACTCGTTCGGCTGATTAAATGTGCGCATGACCGCGTCGGCCCCCAGCTCACCCCGACCGGGGAGGGCCGCACCGGCGGGCCGCCCGGTGGGTGCGCTGTTGGTCCTGCTGCTCGCCGCCCTGTTGTCGATGCTGCCCTGCGCGGGTCCGGCGAAGGCGGTGGACGGGCCTGCCCGTCCGGTGCCGGCCGCCGCCCCGGCCAGTGCCCTCACCGTCGTCAGCGTCGTCAGCGTCCAGGTCGCGACCGGACAAGCGCCCCACACGGGCCACGCCGAGCAGGCCACCAAGCCCGCCAAGGCCGCGAAGCTCGCCGAGGTCGGCAAGGCCTCGAAGGCCTCCGACCAGCAGCGGATCGCCGAGGAGCAGGGGCACTGGATCCTCTGCACCGCCGACGGCCAGCCCCCGCGCAACAACGGCTGCACCAGCCACCCGTACTGCCCGCAGGACGCCCAGCTGCCGAATCCGCCGCCGCAGCCGCAGCCCGCCGTGTCACCCGTGACCCCGGCCGCGCCCGAGGCGCTGCCCCGGGTGGTGCCCGCGGGCCTGCTGGACGGTTCGCACCCGGCGCCCGACCTGCACGAACTCCAGGTCCACCGGTCCTGAGCGGAACCCACCGCCGGCCCAGCCGCCGACGGATCCGCCCTGCCTCACTCTCCAGCTGACCGCCGCCACCGACCTTGTGCGCGGCGGAGACAAGGACACCACCATGGGTTCCGCCAAGCAGTCCAACAAGTCCGGCGGCAAGCAGGTCGGCCTCGACCGCCGCGCCCGGATCGCCGAGCTGCGCGCCGCCGAGCAGCGCCGCGACCGCCGTAACAAGGTCGTCGCTTCGGTGGTGGCCGGTGTGCTGGTGATCGCCGCGATAGCCACCGGCACCTGGGTCGTCATGGACCAGAACCAGAAGAAGAAGGACAAGGAAGCCGCCGCCAACGCGGACATCCCGGGTGTGAAGACCTTCGGCGACCTGACCCGCAACCACGTCAAGGAGAAGGTCACCTACCCGATGACCCCGCCGGTCGGCGGCGACCACAACGCGGTCTGGCTGGACTGCATGGGCCACGTCTACGACCAGCCGGTCGAGAACGAGCGTGCCGTCCACTCGCTGGAGCACGGCGCGGTCTGGGTGACGTACAACGGCAAGGCCACCCCGGACGACATCAAGACCCTGACCGACAAGGTCAAGGCCACCCCGTACTCGCTGATGAGCCCGTACCCGGACGAGCAGGGCACCATCACCCTGAACGCCTGGAGCACCCAGCTGGTCGTGGACAGCGCCAGCGACCCCCGGGTGAACCAGTTCTTCACCAAGTACGTCCAGGGCAAGCAGACCCAGGAGCCGGGCGCCTCCTGCACCATGGGGCAGATGTGACCGCCGACGCGGGCCGTCCCCAGGCGGCCGCGGCCGAGAACGGCGTGGAGACGGCCGTGGACCCGGCTGCGGAGGCCGTCACCGGAGCCGTCACCGCCGAGGACGGCGGGGGCGCCGCCCCGCGCCGTCGGCGCATGTGGTGGCCGGCCGCGCTGGCCGCCGCCGTGGCGCTGGCGCTCGGGGTGCCGGCCCTGGTGGCAAGCGGGACCTCCGCCTCCGGCACCGCGCTGTCGGTCCCCGCGGACGACTCGCCCGAGGCCGGGTTCGCCCGCGACATGGCGACCCACCACCAGCAGGCGGTGGACCTGTCGTTCGTCGTCCGGGACCGCACGAGCGACGAGCCGACCCGCACCCTCGCCTTCGACATCATCAACACCCAGGCCAACCAGCGCGGCATGATGATGGGCTGGCTGGACCAGTGGGGGCTGACACAGCACTCGGGCGCCAAGCCGATGGCGTGGATGCAGATGGGCCACGACTACCAGGCGCACGACGGTTCGCTGATGCCCGGCATGGCCACCAACACCCAGATCGCGAAGCTGCGTTCGCTCAGCGGGCGGGACGCCGAGGTGTTCTACCTGCAGCTGATGATCGAGCACCACAAGGGCGGCGTCGAGATGGCCCAGGGTTACGTGGACCTGGCCAGGAACGACACCGAGAAGCGGCTCGCGCAGTCGATGGTGATCGCCCAGACCTCGGAGCTGCAGCTGATGACCGACATGCTCACGGAGCGCGGCGCCGCCCCCGGCGTGCCCGCGTCCTGAACCGGCTCACCACTCCCACCGCTCTCGTTCCCCGGACGGCCGGGGCGCAGCCGACGGTCCCGCACCGTCCCCGCCGCGCCCCGGCCGTCCGCCGTTCCCACCCCCCTGCGGAGACCTCGCATGACCCCCGACGCACCCGACGCACCCGACGCACCCCGCGCACCCCGCGCACCCCGCGCACCCCGCGCACCCCGCGCACCCGGCGCACCCTGGCTGATCGCCGGACTGGGCAACCCCGGACCGTGGTTCCGGCAGACCCGGCACAACGCGGGCTTCCTGGCCGTCGACCGGCTGGCCGAGCGGCACGGCGCCCGGTTCCGGTGGCACGGCATCGCCACCCTGGTCGCGGAGATCGCGGTCGACGGCCGGCCGGTGCTGCTCGCCAAGCCGCTGTGGTTCATCAACCTGTCCGGCCGCCCGGTGGCCGCGCTGCTGCGCCGCTACGGCGTGCCGGTGGAGCAGCTGGTGGTCGTGCAGGACGACCTGGACTTCGCGTTCGGCTCCGCCAGGCTCAAGCGCGGCGGCGGGCCCGGCGGCCACAACGGGGTGCGCTCGGTGGGCGAGGTGCTCGGCACCCGCGACTTCGTCCGACTGCGGTTCGGCATCGGCCGGCCGCCGAAGGGGCAGAGCGTCGGCGACTTCGTGCTGAAGAAGTTCTCGGACGACGAACTCACGGCCATGCCCGGCGAGTTGGACCGTTGCGCGGACGCCCTGGAGACCCTGGTGCGGCGCGGCCTGAACCGGGCCCAGGACGCCCTGAACGCCCGCCCCGTCCCTGAGACCGGTCACGGCGCGGAAGCGGGCCGTGGCACGGAGACCGACCATGGCGCGCGGTGACGACTTCCGGTGTTCCCTGTGGGACGCCGGGGCCGAGGACGACGCGCAGTCGGCCCTGACCGCCGAAGCGGTCGCGGAGGCCCAGCGGCTGCTCGGCGTCACGCTTCCGGCCGCCCTGCTCGACCTGCTGCACCACCGCGACGGCGGCGGGGTCGCGGAGGACCGGAACGCCTTCCCCACCAGTCGGCCGACCTCGTGGAGCGCCGACCACGTCCCGTTCGACTGGCTGATGGGCATCGGCCGGCGCGCGGGAGCGCTGTCCCTGCTCGACAGCCCGTACCTGGTCACGGAGTGGGGCCTGCCCTCCCCGGTGGTCCTGCTCTCGGGTGAGGGACCGTGCTGGATCGGGCTGGACTACCGGGAGCGCGGCCGGGACCGGGAACCGTCCGTCACCTGGTTCGAGGCGGACCTCGGCCGGGAGCTGCCGCTCGCGCCGGACTTCCGCTCGTTCCTCGAAGGCCTCACCGCAGCCGACGACTTCGAATGAGGATCACCGGGCACCCCGGGCACCCCGGGCACCCCGGGTGCCTCGAACGCCCCGGGAGCCCCGGGAGCCCCGGGAGCCCCGGGAGCCCCGGGACCGGGCACGGCCCGATGTCTGCGGAGCGGACCGCGGGCCGGCCGGGTGAGGAGTGCGGCCGCGGCCGCGACCGCCGCGAGGAGGAGGAGCACCGTCCGCCCACCGGACGCCGCGCCTGCCAGGTGGACGCCGAGGACGGACAGTGCCATGCCGAGCGCCGTACCGAGGCTGCGCGCCATGTTCACCATGCCGCCGCCGACCGCCGAACACTCCGCAGGGATCGCCCGCATCACCAGCGCGTTGTTGGCCGGCAGCAGCAGGCCCAGCCCGTACCCGGCGACCAGCAGCGGGGCCGCCGACACGGTCGAGGCCGGCAGCAGGGCGAACAGCAGCAGCCCGCCCGCCGCCACGGCTGCGCCGAAGCGGCACCTGGTCGCATCCGACCAGTCCCGGGGCAGCAGCCCGCCGCCGACCGTCGCGGCGAAGGCGAACGCGGCGGGCAGCAGGGTGACCAGCAGGCCCGCGCCGGCCGTCGACACACCCGCGCCGGTGAGCAGCACGGGGCCCAGCACGAGCGGGCAGAACAGCAGCAGGTAGCCGATCAGCGCGACCACCAGGCCGGACCGCACGCCCGGGGTGTTGACCAGGCCGGGTGCCAGGATCGGCCGGGCGGCCCGCCGCTCCTGGCGCACCAGCGCCACCGTGAGCACGGCGGCGGCGAGCAGCAGGACGGCGACGACCCAGCCGGGCAGCGGAAGGCCGGAGGCGGTGGACAGGGCGAGCAGCAGCGACGTGGTCGCGCCGGTGAGCAGCAGCATGCCGGGCAGGTCGAAGCGGGCGTCGTCGCGGTGCGGACGGACCGTGGGGCGCGTCCGGGGGTTGGGAACGGGGCCCACGCCGTCCGTCCGGGTGCGGGGCAGCAGGTACCAGCCGGCCAGGATGCCGAACACGGCGATCGGCACGTTGACCCAGAACACCCAGCGCCACGAGGCGTGTTCGACCAGCAGGCCGCCGAGGCTGGGCCCCAGCGCCAGCCCGAGGCCCTGGGCGGAGGCCTGGATGCCGAGCGCGCGCCGCATCGCGTGCTCCGGGACGCCGCGGGCGACCAGCGCGACGCTGTTGGCCTGCATCATCGCGGCGCCGACGGCCTGGACGGCCCGGCAGCCGACCAGGATCCAGAGGCTGCCGGCGAATCCGGCGCCGAGCGAGGAGAGGCCGAAGACGGCGAAGCCGCCGATGTACATCGTCTTGCGGCCGGCCAGGTCGGACAGTCGGCCGATCGGGGCCAGCAGGGCGACCAGGACGAGCAGGTAGGCGAGGGCGACCCATTCGACGGCGGCGAAGCCCGCGTCGAAGTGGTGGCCGATGGCGGGGAAGACCAGGGCGATGACGCTGGCGTCGAGCTGGCCGAGGAAGGCGCCGAGGCAGACCGTGCCGACAGCCAGCCAGTGGGCGTGGCGCCACCCGGCGATGCCGCGGGGCCGGGGCCGCTCGGTGAGCAGTCGGGCGGCAAGGGCGGTGGCGTTCATGGGACGAATATATCGGATGCAGACATGTTCTTTCTACGAGCAGGTCGTCCTGCGATACGAAGCGTCTCGCGGGGCGTCCACACCGCGCCCGAGGGACGGACCGCGCCCCCGGCACGCCCCGTACCAGGAGATACGCTGTCCGCCATGCCGTCGTCACCACACGTTCCCGACCCCGCCACCACAAGCCCCGACCCGGCGGTCGAGCACGCCCGGCAACTGACCGACACCGTGACCCGGCTGCGCCGCGCACTGCGCAGCAGCATCCGCACCGACTACCCGTGGGAGTCCCTGCCGATGGCGCAGGTCGAACTCCTCCAGACCCTCGCCGCCGCACCACTGCGGGTCGGCGAACTGGCCGCCCGTCAGCGGCTCGCCCCCAACACCGTCAGCGGACTGGTCGGCAAGCTGCTCGAAGCCGGCTTCGTGGACCGCCAGGCCGACCCCGGCGACCGCCGCACCGCCCGGATCGCCCTCACCCCGGCCGGACGGCGCCAGCTCGACGACTGGCAGCAGGCGCACGAGCGCCGCATCGCCACCGCGCTCGGCGCCCTCGAACCCGCCGACCGCGCGGCGGTCGTCAACGCCCTGCCCGCCCTGGAGCAGCTCGCCCGGGCCCTCGCGCAACAGCCGGGGACCGGCACCGAACAGGGCTGAACCGGCGTCGACCGGCTCGCCCCGTCCCGGCCGGTGCCGCCGGTGCCGCCGGTGCCGACCGGTGGACAAACCCGTTGGTCGACGGCCCGGTCCTGCCGCTACCGTCGCCGGCATGACCACAGCACGGGTACACATCGAGCCCTGGACGGACGCCGACCTCGCGCTGCTGCGCCGGGTCAACACACCGGAGATGAAGACGCACGTCGGCGGCCCGGAGACCGAGGAGCAGCTGCTCGTCCGGCACGGCCGCTACCTGGACTTCGTCCCGTCCGGCCTCGGCTGCATGTACCGGATCGTGCTGCTGCCCGAGGACGCGGCGGTCGGGGACGGGACAGTCGACGGCGGGGCAGTCGACGGCGAGTCGGTTGGCACGGTCGGCTACGGCACCCGGACCTGGGAGGGCGAGACCGTCCACGAGATGGGCTGGAACGTGCTGCCCGGCTTCCAGGGCCGGGGCATCGCCGTCGCCGCCACCCGCGCCGCGGTCGCGGCCGCCCGCCGCGAGGCGGCCCACCGGTACCTGCACGCCTTCCCGTCGGTGGACAACCCCGCCTCCAACGCGGTCTGCGCGAAGGCCGGGTTCACGCTGCTCGGCGAGACGGAGTTCGAGTTCCCGCCCGGGCGGTTCATGCGCAGCCACAACTGGCGGGTGGACCTGCGCAGTTCGGAGTGATCACCTCAGGAGTGATCGGTCCGGAGTGATCGGTCCGGAGCGATCGGTCCGGAGCGATCGGGCCGGCGGTCAGAACAGGGTGCCGCTCTCCAGCTCCAGCAGCAGGCGCTTGCGGTCCACGCCCGCCGCGAAGCCGGTGAGCGAGCCGTTGGCGCCGAGCACCCGGTGGCAGGGGCGCACGATCAGCAGCGGGTTGGCGCCCACCGCGCCGCCGACCGCGCGGACCATCCGCGGCTCCTGCCCGGCCAGCTCGGCGAGTTCGCCGTAGGTGACGGTCGTGCCGTACGGGATCTCGTCCAGCGCGGCCCAGATCCGGCGGCGGAACTCGGTGCCGACCGGCGCGAGCGGCAGGTCGAAGCCGGTGCGCTCGCCGGCGAAGTAGGCGGTCAGCTGGGCGACCGGCTCGGCGAGCGCCTCCGGGTCGAGGACCCAGTCGTCGGCGGGTTCGGCCAGCGCGTACTTCTGGCCCGGCGCCGTGACGGTGGCCAGCGCGGCCGGCCCGCCGTCCTCGGGCAGGACACCGCTGAGCAGCAGCCGGCCGAAGGGGCTCTCCATGGTGGTGTAGACGGTGCCGGTGTGGGCGGTGCTCGTGTGGACGGTGGCAGTGGGGACGGTGGCAGTGGGGACGGTGGTGCTCATGCTCGTTCGTTCTCCGTTCCGGTGCTGGTGGTCGCGGGGCCGGCCCACAGCCGGTGGACCGCGTAGGAGCGCCACGGGGCCCAGGCCTCGGCCGCGCGGGCGGCGGACTTCGGGTCGCCGGGGACGCCGAGCCGGACGAGGCCGTGCTTGACTCCCACGTCGCTCGGGAGGAAGACATCGGGGTCGGCGAGGGCCCGCATCCGCAGGTAGCCGACCGTCCAGGGGCCGATGCCGGGCAGGGCCAGCAGCCGGGTCGCGGCCTCCTCCCGGTCGACCCCGCTGTCGAGGCTCACCACGCCCTCCGCCAGGGCCGCGCACAGGCCGGTGAGCGCGCGGCGGCGGGCGGCGGGCATCGCGAAGTCCTCCGCCTCTGCCGTGGCCAGGACCGCCGCGGTCGGGAAGAGCAGCCGCAGGCCGCCGCTGGGCTCGGGCAGTGCGGTGCCGTACTTCTCGGCGAGCCGGCCCGCCAGGGTACGGGCCGCGCCGACGCTGACCTGCTGGCCGAGGACGGCGCGGACGGCGAGTTCGTGCGGGTCCACGTGGCCGGGCGAGCGCAGTCCGGGGCGCTCGCGGACCAGCGGACCGAGCACCGGGTCGGCGCCGAGCTGCTCGTCGACCGCGAGCGGGTCGGCGTCCAGGTCGAAGAGGATGCGCAGCCGTTGGACGGCGGTCGGCAGGTCGCGCAGGTCGGCGAGGAAGAGCCGGCAGTCCAGCCAGCCTCGGGTGCGCGGCTCGTCCGGCGCCAGGCCGTCGACCTCGGCGATGCCGTGGCCGTACGGGAGCCCGAGGGTGCGCCGGTAGGTCCGGACGCCCGGGCGCGCGCCGGGGACGACCTCCTCCACACCGGGGATGGCGCGCAGGGCGAGGAAGTCGATCAGGTGGTCGCTGTCCAGCGCGCCGCGGTAGGCGAGGCGCAGGGTCAGGCCGCCGGCCGGGGTCGCGGTGCGGCGACCGGCGGCGACCTCGGCGCGCAGGCCGCTGGGCGTACGGTCGTAGACCTCGCGCACGGTGTCGTTGAACTGGCGGACGGAGGCGAAGCCGGCCGCGAACGCGATGTCGGTGACGGACAGCTCGGTGGTCTGCAGGAGGAGGCGGGCGGTCTGGGCGCGACGGGCGCGGGCCAGCGCGATCGGGCCCGCGCCGAGCTCGGCGGTGAGCTGACGCTGCAGCTGGCGGGAGCTGTAACCGAGGCGGCCGGCCAGACCCGCGACGCCCTCGCGGTCCACCACGCCGTCGCCGATCAGTCGCATCGCGCGGCCGACCAGGTCGGCGCGGTGGTTCCACTCGGGGGATCCCGGCACCGAGTCGGGGCGGCAGCGGCGGCAGGCACGGAAGCCTGCGCCCTGGGCGGCCGCGGCGCTGGGGTAGAAGACGCAGTTGACCCGCTTGGGGGTCACGGCGGGGCAGCTTGGTCGGCAGTAGATGCCGGTGGAGGTGACGGCCGTGAAGAAGACGCCGTCGAAGCGGGCGTCGCGGCTGTCCACGGCTCGGTACCGGATGTCGTCGTCGATCACGTTGTCCAGTCTGCGGGATCGGGCGGGGGGTGACTGGCGGGAATCGGACATCGCCGTTCGGGGGCCCTCCCCCTCCCCCGCCCCACCCCTCCCCCGCCCAGGCCCGGCCCGGCCCGAAATTCACGGCCGTTCCAGCCG
Organism: Kitasatospora sp. NPDC034023; assembly: GCF_055575795.1. Lineage (NCBI taxonomy): Bacteria > Bacillati > Actinomycetota > Actinomycetes > Kitasatosporales > Streptomycetaceae > Kitasatospora > Kitasatospora sp. NPDC034023. Next base: position 2,438 of record NZ_JBVIRY010000019.1, on the reverse strand, counting down.
GCCCGCGGCTACGCTCGCCGCATGAGCGAGCAGCCAGGTGCCCGGCCCACCGGCCGGCCCTACACCGGCCACCCCTACGCCGGCCCGGACGACCCGCGCGTGGTCGCCCTGCCCCCGGAGGAGTTCGCGTTCCCCGGCCCGCTGCGCGACCAGCTGGTCGCGGCCGTCCTCAGCGGCGCCAAGACCAGCACCACCGGGCTGGTCGCCGGCTACGAGCACGAGGGCGAGCCCCTGCCGCAGCCCGGCGAGCGGGGCGCCGTCCTCGACTCGGACGGCCGCCGGGTCGCGGTGATCGAGACCACGGACGTCCGTGTGGTCCCGCTCTCCGAGGTCGACCTGCGGCACGCCCTGGACGAGGGCGAGGGGTACGCCAGCGTGGCTGACTGGCGCGCCGTGCACGAGGGGTTCTGGCGGAGCCCGGAGATGCTCGCCGCCCTCGATGACCCGGACTTCACCGTGGACGACACCACCCCCGTGCTCCTCCAGCGCTTCCGGCTGGTGGCCGACCTCCGCTGAGCCGGGTGGGCCGGGCGGAGGCCGGCCACCGTCGCCGCAGCGCGACAGCGGCCGATTGACGGCGGTCGGCCGGCTCCGACGGGTCAGCGCTTCACCGGACCTCCCACGGCACGCATCGACTTGGTGATCGTCTTCCACTTCTGCAGCCGGGCCTTGGCCACCCGGGCGTCCGAGCGCGAGGCGATCCACTCGTTCTCGCGCTGGAGCTTGAGGTAGCTCTCCATCCGGCGCTGCGGCAGGGTCCCGTCGGCCAGCGCCGCCTGCACCGCGCAGCCCGGCTCGGTGTGGTGGCCGCAGTCGTGGAAGCGGCACTCCTCGGCCAGCTCGGCGATGTCGGCGAAAGCCAGGTCCACGCCCTCGCCACCGTAGAGGCCGACCTCGCGCAGCCCGGGAGTGTCGATCAGGACGCCCCCGCCGGACAGCGGGATCAGCTCGCGGGTGGTCGTGGTGTGGCGGCCCTTCTGGTCGACCTCGCGGGCCTCCTGGACGGTCATCACCACGGCGCCGGCCAGCGCGTTGGTGAGCGTGGACTTGCCGACGCCGGACTGGCCGATCACCGCGGTGGTGCCGGGGGTACAGGCGCGCAGCACGTCCATGCCTTCGCCGGTCTCGGCGCTCACGACGACCACCGTGACCCCGGGCGCGATCGCCTCGACGTCGGCCCGGATGAAGTCGGCGTCGTCCACAAGGTCGGCCTTGGTGAGGGCGACGAGTGGTTCGGCGCCGGACTCCCAGGCCAGGGCGAGGAAGCGCTCGATCCGCCCGAGGTCGGGATCGGTGGCGAGGGAGGAGGCGATCAGGACGGTGTCGACGTTGGCCGCCAGCACCTGACCGTCGGAGCGCTTGCCGGCCACCTTGCGGATGATCGCGGTGGAGCGCGGCAGCAGCGCGACGACGGCGGCCATCGGCTGGGCGTGGAGGTCCACGGCCGCCCAGTCGCCCGTGCACGGGCAGTTGATCATGTCGGCGTCGCCGACCGGCCGGGTGTCGAAGCGGACGGTGCGCGGCTCGCCCGTCTCCGGGTCGGCGATCACGGCGTCGCACTGGCCGCGGTCGACCCGGACGATCCGGGCCGGGAGCAGCCCGGCCTCGCCGAGCGGGGTGAACAGCTCCGCGAGCTCGGGCGTCCAGCCGTAGCCGGCCAGCGCGGAGCCGGCCTCGGAGGGAGCGGTGCCGACCTCGGCGGAGGAGAAAGAAGACAGAGAAAGAGAAGGAGAGAACGACGGAACGGAGGCAGCGTTGGTCAACGCAGTGGCCCTTCGGGAGCAATGGTCCCGGCGAGCTACGGCTGGCGCGAAGGGCTCAGCCGGCGGCCGGGAAAAGGAGGTGAACGCGAGTACTGCCCTGGGCAGCTATCGGGGCGACAACGACCACGGGGTTCACCTCCTGCTCTCTACTCCTCGGGCGGCCCAACGGCCTCCGAACCGGACACGTCACACGCTAGCGAAGCGCCCTGGCTGCGCCAACCCATTTTTGACCTGCAGGCTGAAACACGGTTTTGGGGCGTCCGTCTAGTCCACCCAGTCCATAAACCCCCAGGTCAGAGCGTCGTGTCCCAGACAGCGTGGGTACGTGCGTGACAAATCTGTGACTGGTGGGGTGCACAGCAGAGCCACTGCCAGAGGCCACCAGGAGTCCACAGAGAGCAGCGACAGCGCCGCAGGGTTCTTGATCACCCAGGCGCTTCGCGCCTGCTTAGTGGATCTACACGGCTCCACAGGGCGTGCCTGGGGCAGGCTCAGCCGCCCCGCGAGAGGGGAGGGGCGCGGGAGCCGGCAAGGGGTCGAATCCAGGATGAGCACCCCGCGCCCCATCTGCGGAGCCTAACCTGCGTGTTTCATCCGGGGTCGCGTCCGGAGCATGATCGGAAAAGCGAAAGTGCCTTCTGAGCTGCAACGATGAGGCTTGTCTAAGGTCCCAGT